>CAZMDZ010000123.1:0-9940 GCA_964565175.1 uncultured Planctomycetales bacterium | reverse complement strand
CCCAGGCCGACATGATTGTCAAGGTCAAAGAACCGCAGCCGATTGAAATCAAACGCGCCCGGCCTGGTCAAACCATTTTCACCTACTTCCACCTCGCCGCCGATCGCGAACTCACCGAAGGAATGATTGCCAGCGGTGCCCATAGCTTTGCCTATGAGACGCTGGAAGAAGGTCGCACCCTGCCGCTGTTAACGCCGATGAGCGAGGTGGCCGGGCGAATGGCGGTGCAAGAAGGCGCTAAATACTTGGAAGCCCCGCAAGGTGGCCGCGGGGTTTTGCTCAGCGGCTTGCCAGGTGTGGAGCCAGCGCACGTCACCATTTTGGGTGGTGGGGTGGTTGGAACCAATGCGGCTTGGATGGCAGCTGGTCTCGGCGCTCGCGTCACCATTGTCGACGTCAACCTTGACCGCTTGCGTTACCTCGAAGATGTCATGCCAGCCAACGTCACGACTGTGTTCTCCACCCGGCCGAACATTTTGACCCTTTTGGAACGCACCGACTTGCTGATCGGCGCAGTTCTGATCCCAGGCGCCCGCGCACCCAAATTGGTGACCCGCGAAGATTTGGTCCGCATGCCAAAGGGTGCTGTCGTCGTGGACGTTGCCGTCGACCAGGGGGGATGCATTGAAACCTGCAAACCAACCACCCACGACAACCCCACTTACGTGGTGGAAGAAGTGATCCATTACTGCGTTGCCAACATGCCAGGCGCCGTACCGCGTACCAGCACCTTTGGCTTGACCAACGCCACCTTGCCGTGGATCTTGAAGTTGGCGCAAATGGGCGCGAAAAACGCCGTGCTGAACAGCAGTCAACTTGCTACCGCAGCAAACACAATCGCCGGCAACTTGACTTGCAAAGCCGTCGCCGATGACTTTGAGCTGCCTTGGGTACCTGCCGACGAAGCCGTCGCTTCGCTGTAACTCATTTCGACCAATACCATGAGTCCTTTGATCGCTCTGTTAGTGCTTGCAGTGATCCAAGGACTCACCGAGTACCTGCCAGTTTCTTCTTCCGGTCACTTAGTTTTAGGTCGCCTACTCTCGGGCGAAGACGATGTCCTGCCCACTGGAGCGGTGATCGAGGTTTGGCTTCACCTCGGCACCTTGCTGGCGGTTTTGCTGTTTTACCGCGAGCGCATTTTCAAGCTTGCTCGTGGGGTTTTGGGGCAAGGCGAAGAGGTACCCGAGCAACGACGATTATTCGGCTTGCTCATCTTAGGCACGATCCCAGCTGGTCTAGTCGGGGTCTTGTTCGAAGACGAACTCGAAGTTCTGTTTGGCGACCCAACGCCCGTCGGCGTTGCCCTGCTGTTAACCGGCATGATCTTGTGGGCATCTCGTTCGATCCCCGAACGTCAAGGAACCCTTGCCAAGCTTACTATCGCTGGCGCACTCATCATCGGCATCGTGCAGGCAATGGCGATTGCTCCTGGCATCTCACGTTCAGGCGTGACCATTGTTGCCGGCTTGGTCCTTGGGCTTAGCGTCGAAGCTGCGGCAGCTTTTTCTTTTTTACTGTCGATTCCGGCAATCCTCGGGGCAGCGGTTCTGAAGGTGCCTAAAATTTTCGCTGACGATGCCGCTGTGCAGGTGCCGACGATGCATCTATTGCTTAGTTTTGTTACTGCTTTTGTTGTTGGTCTTGCAGCCTTGGGCATGCTGCTGTGGTTGGCTCGAAGTCAGAAGCTTAGTTGGTTTGCGCCTTATTGCTGGGCTGCGGGTTTACTAGCAATTTCCACGGACTAACAGGAAGCTGGCCCCTTTCATTGGCCCAACTTCATCTCGATTTGAGGCCACCGCCAGCGCAATAAGTCGACTCGATTCCACGCTCGCTTTTGCACCCCCAAAGCCTGGGCGGGGGTTGTTTCGGTTAAGACTGTGATTCCTCGTATGTAATTTCGATAACAAGCCCATATCCAAAAGTGGAGGTCCAGACGGGCTCTCAATTTGGATGCGGCCCATGTGCGTCGAACAAGTCGAGAAATGCTATCCCTCATAAGGGCAAGGGTGTGGTTGATTGGGAATAGCGGATTGCTTTTGTCCCGTTTCTTTTTGGATGACACCTGACGGTGACTAAAAGGAAGCGTGCCTGCGATTCTCCGAAACTCTTTTCCATAGCTGGTCTTGCGGTCACTCTCTAACGAGATCCCTACCCCAGGCCGGTGGGCGGCCTTCATTCTTTGGAGGGAGTTGATCACAGCAATGCGGGATCCAGAACGGCGAACACCAATGCGTCGATCCCTTCGCTCTTTCTTCCTTTTGTAACTAGGTGTCAAATTGCCGCGAGCAGCCATGGTTGCCGTTTCGCCATGAATCACAAAGTAGCTATGCCTCTCAATCAGCACTGGAAGGGTGACCGGGGAGAGTCTGCGATCCTTCTCATAAGTTTCGAGTTCGTCGATCTGATAAACACCGCTGATGCCACCGTTAAGGCGAACTTGGGCCAGGGCAAGGTCATGGAACCTCCGGCACACCAAGCCCAGGCGTCGAAGTCGGCGCTCAATCGTGGGGCGGCGGACATTGTTTATGCGTGCCATTTGCCGAATCGTGACTTTTGAAACAAAGAGGTCGAAGACGTGGAAATGAAGCTTTGGCTTTTTCCAACGGTAATCGGTTTTGAATGATTGCGTACTGAATCTTCGACTACAAACCTTGCAACTAAAGCGCCTTACCCAGCGTCCGTCACATTTACGAAAGTACTTTCCGCGTGATCTCCATGCGAATTCCAAAGAGTCTGAATGCGATTCGCAATCCGAATATGGGCAAAATGGCGGTCTAAACATGAGGTCATCCTGGCAAGCGGAGCTCTTGCCAGGATGACGGGAACATGCAGGAGAAGTTACATAGGTTCTGGGAACTAAGGCCACTCAAAGGGGCCAGCTTCGCTTAGCGGCGCCTGTGCACCCATTCCTGCAAAAACGGTCCCGGACATTCCGTCCCCTTTAGATCCTGGTGCCCCCAAATCTGAGAATTGGGAATGCCGTAATGCCCCTGCAAATCGTCAACCAAGCGATCCAACGCCTTCATCTGCTCGGTCGTCGGTTTCTGTGGGAAGGCATACTCCTGACCACGTTCAGGCTGGGGGAAGAAGTTGCCAATCAGGCAAATGCCAATATTCCCGCGGTTCAATTCGCTGTTTCCCGCGTGCGCTCCTTGAGCATGCATCGGACGCCCTTCGAGCACACGTCCGGCTTGATCAATCAAGAAGTGATAGCCCAGGTCAGCCCAACCTTCTCCTTGCTGGTGCATACGCTGCAAATCTCGCATTTCCCTGTAGCTGTCGGCTAAACGCACGGTTTTGGCTGGTTCAGCGGTGTGATGCAAGGTCAAACGAAATGGCTTGCTCATCGGGTCGTGATTGGCCAATAACGGTGCGGCACCCCATTCCCGACGGCCCACATCGGCGAAGGTCGCTCGCGTTCCACTGACGGAAGCAACCCGGGTTTTGACGTCGCTACCCAAAAAAGGCTGCAATCGGGCCAGCATGGCGTCGTCGGTTTGTGGCAAATCCTTGCCGCTGGCGTAGAGGTACAAAAACTTGCACTCCGCGCCCTCAGGTCCGTTAAGTCCGCCACTGGCCAATTGCAGATGGGTGCGGGCCAATCCGGGTTTGCCTTCCATCAAGTAACTACGGCCGATGCCATAGCTGCCTTGAGCAGCCTCACGCTTGGATTGAGGGCCGTTGCGCGCCGCGTAAAAATTAATTCGCGCCTTGGCGGAGTTGCCGTCCTCCAAGTAAAGCTCGCCCAGGCAAAGCCGTGCCTCGCTTTGATCATCCATGCTCAAGCGAGGAAGGTGGCCCTCCCAGTAGCGGATGCGTTCGCTGACCGAAGCATGGGCTGGTGGCGATGGCACCGGCGCCTCCAAAGCCATGGTCCCAGCCACTTTCTGGCTGGCGCAGGAGAGCGGAAGGAAGCCCAGAAGCAGAACTCCGGGGATGAGGGTGGGGCGCAGGGAGCGCAGCATTGCTAGAAGACTACCGATCTAGACCATTCCATTTCCAGCGCGCACTCTTAGGATTTTGGCATGACCGCTCGCTTCCTGGTGTTCGAAGGCGTCGATGGCTCGGGTAAAACTACCCAGGCAAAGGCTTTGGTCGCGTGGCTGGAGAAATTGGGGCGCAACCCAGTTCACCTGCGAGAACCGGGCACCACGGCATTAGGAGAACGTTTGCGAGCGATTTTGCTGGAGCCTGGTCGCGAATCGTGGAATCCGCGCTCCGAAGCCCTGCTTTTTTTCGCCGCACGCCGGGAGCTGCTGCTGAAGCAAGTTCGCCCGGCCCTCGAAGCAGGCCAAGATGTGGTCTGCGAACGCTTCACTCCATCCTCCCTGGCCTACCAAGGCCAGGCCGACGCCGACGCCGACTTTATCCTAGAACTCGACCGCCTAGTGGTCGGTGAACTGCAGCCAGATCGTGTCATCGTGCTCGACTTACCGGTTTCTGAATCCCTCGGGCGGATGGGCCTGCGCCAAAAGCAAACCGGAGAAAGTGCCGATGGCATGGAAGAGCGCGGCGTCGAATTTCTGCGTTCGGTGCGCAAAGGCTATTTGCGCTACGCCGAGGCGCGGCCGTCTCAAACCGCTCTGTTGGACGTCAGTGGGATGGACGCCCTCACCGTGGAACAAGCCATCCGCAGCGATCTGGAGGCGCTGCTGGCATGAGTGATCCAGTCCTAGAGCTGTTCCGACGGGAATACGAACGCGATCACCTCGCCGATTGCTACCTCTTGAGTGGCAATTCAAAAACCCGGCTCAAGCAGTTGGCCTTCGATTTCTCTGCCATGGTCCTGCAATCCCATGGCCCCGTAGAAGAACACCCCGATTTCCTGGTTTTTGACCCGGACGAATTGGGCATCAAGGGGCTGAAGGTCGAGCACATCGCCGCTCGCCAGGGCAGCGGCCAGTCGCTGGAAGAGGCTCTCAAATACAAGCCGCTCCAGGACCAAGGCCGCGCAGTGGTGCTGTTGCGGATCGACCAGATGACCGCCGACGCCCAAGCTGCCTTCCTTAAAACCGCCGAGGAACCACCCGAGGGCACCACTTTTTTCCTCACCGCCACGGATTTAACCGCCATTTTGCCTGCTTTGCTGTCCAGGTGCCGGACCTACCGCATCGGGCCGCCTCCCAAAGAAGAGCTCGATCGTAAAGCCGCCGCGAAAGGCATGTCTGGAGAGGAAATGAACCAGCTTGTCCAGGGCCTAGGTCATGCCGAGCCGGTGCTCGATCTGGCTTCTGGGCAACGTCAGGACCTGCTTGACCTCCACCAACATCTGGAGGACTGGCTGGAAAACCCGACCCAGCGGCCGAAATGGCTTGAACCCGTCGACGGCACCCTGGCAGAGCAGCGCCAAAAAGCCCAGTTGCGGCTTTCTGCATGTTTGGGCTGGATGGTAGGCCATTATCAACATGCCGCGCCGGAACAAGCCAGGAGGCTGGATCACCTGGTGAAACACGTTTCACAAGCCCTAGCGGGCATCCGTGCCCAGGTCACTCCGTCGGTAGTTTTAGAACAACTTTTTCAAAAGGTTCAGCGTCACTGATCCTTTGCAGGAAAGCGTTTCCGAATTACAATTTCCTATGGGTCCCACCCTGTCGAAAACCCTTCCGAAAAAGGGGGCAACCCCTGGTGAATTGGGGTCGATAGCAAGCGGGAGCATTTAGCCATGGACGATAAAAAGCTGCAACCTGTCATTCGCGAGATCCGCCGCCTGCATGGTCGGCGCTATTCCGAAGCAGCCTACTTTTTCGTGTTGGAGGCGCTGGATTACACCATCTTCCGCCACCGAGGGCAGGAGCGCGAGGGGCACCGCCACATTTCCTGCACCGACCTTCTGGATGGCATCCGACTTTACGCTGGCGAGGAATTTGGCCCGCTGGCGCCCTATGCCTTCCACAGTTGGGGAGTCTGGCAGACGGAAGATTTCGGCAGTCTGGTCTTTCAAATGTGCGATGGCGGCCTGCTCCACGCCCAAGAGACCGACACGCCGGCCGATTTCCAAGACGGTTTCGACTTCTCCAGCACCTTTGCCGAAGTCGACGCCTCGTCCGAAGGCTAAGCTGTCGGCATGAGCCGATTGAACCTCATGCGCCTCGCCATCGTGGCTGGCGTTTTTATATTGGGCTGGATGCTTCGCACGGTCACGGTGCCGTTGCTGGCAGCTTACCTATTGATGTTGATTTGCTTGCCATGGCGACAACGCTTGAAGCGTAAAGTTGGAGGCACCTTTGCATCGATCTTGAGCATGCTGGCTTTGCTCGTCATTCCGGCAGTGCTGTTCTTACCAACCTTAGCTGAGGTCGATCAGCTAGCAGCGATGCTGCCGACGGAAGAAAGCGCAGCCCATTGGACTGAACGCCACATCAAGCCGCTGTTGGACTTCGCAACGGAGTCAGCAAAAGAGGCAGTGGAGGATTCTGCACCACCCGCCGAGGAAGGTGCAGTGCCGGATGCCAAAGAGGGCAAAGTGCTTGATTCTGAAGAGGATGCAATCCAAGATGACGGCGAACAACCGCTGAACATGCAAGCGGTGGTCGGCAAGATTCGTGAAAGCGATGCACTCAGCAACTTTGGTGGGCATATTGCTTCCTTCCTTGGTGGGGTAGGCAGTTATCTGTTTGCATTCCTTGGTGGCGCATTTGGGATTTTGAGTGCGATTCTGTTATTGCCTATTTTCTTGTTTTATCTATTGGAAGGAGCGCCTTGGCTGCCGCGTATTCGCGCCGAATTGCCCAAAAGTTGGTGGTCTTCCTTCGACCGAACGGTTCCCAAGATCCAAAACCTGTTGCGTGTTTATTGTCGCGCACGACTGTTGGTTGCTTTGGGCAAAGGTGCCATTGCGTGGTTGATCTTGCTGTTGTTTGGCATTCCGGGGTCCTACACGCTTGGTTTGATGATTGGAGTGTTTTCACTCCTGCCCGTGGTCGGCGCTTTGGTCAGCACTTGCGCGGTGATCTTGATTTGCTTGGTTCACTTTCAAGCGGGCGGCCAAGGTTGGTTGGGCGTGGTTTTGGCGCTGTCGGTTTACGGCGTCACCGAAACCATCGAAGGCTATGTGCTGCTGCCGCGCCTGGTCGGTCGCGAACTGGGCATGAGTGACTTTCTCGTCATTCTTGCGGTGATGGGTGGCGGCGCACTGATGGGATTCTTCGGTTTGTTGATTGCCATTCCAGTGGTTGCCATTGGCATTGTTTTGTACGACGAATTCCTGCGTCCATTGATGCAGGATCCTGAAGATTCTGATGCCGATGATCCAAGTCCCCAGGAAACTGGTGATCCAAGTCCCCAAGCTGCCGTCGATGCAGGTCTCCAAGCTGCCGTCGAAACGGGGAAAGGGAAGGCTGATGAAGTGGGTTGACCATGAAGGCCGTCGCGGCCTGGTTTTTGATCATCTGCCGACCGACTTTCCCGTTGCCCATGTGTTCACAACCAAGCAAAGCGACGGCAGTGGCAACTTAAGCTTGTCGGGCGGCCGCAATGTAGAACTTGCCTTGGCCGAACGCCGCTGCTGGTCGCGCTTCCTGGGCACCCAGCCCGAGCGCTGGGTCGTCGGCGGCCAAACTCATGAAACCTCGGTCGCACGAGTGGATGCTACCCACTGCGGACGCGGAGCGATCTCGCCGACCACTGTTTTAGCCCAAACGGATGGACTTTTGACCACGATGCCAGGAGTACCGATGTACGTTGCCGGAGCCGACTGCGCAACGGTGCTCCTGGCCTGCGCTGGAAACAGCCCAGCGGTCTCCGTCCTACACGCCGGCTGGCGGGGAGCGGCGGCTGGAATCGTCGGCAATGGTTTGGCGGCGTTGTTGCAAGCCAGCGGTGCCGACGTCCGCCAAGTCTACGCTGGAGTGGCGCCTTGTATCGGTGCGGCAAGCTTTGAAGTGGGAGATGAAGTTGCGGAGCAAGTGCCGGAACCATGGCGACATCAGCCAGGACCGAAGTGGCATGTGGATCTTTCCAGTTGGCTGGGAGGTCAACTGTCTCGAGCAGGTGTCCCTCAAGCACAAATTCAGCTTGCCCAAATGGACACGATGGCTGGGAACCATCAGTTCTTCAGCCATCGTGGAGACGGACCAGAAACCGGCCGTCAAGGTTTGATTGCTTTGCTTCGCGAGTAGCCACGCCAGGTCGACGTCGGCACTCGCTTCTATCAACCAGCGCTATCTTTCTTCTCCTCTTCGGGCTTTTGCACGAAGCCAGCGGCGTACTCGGGCACGTCTTCCGCTTTGCCGCCGTTGGCGCGCAAGATTTCGGCGATCGCTGCTTGCAATTGTGGATCCTCTTCGAAGTCCCCGCGGAAGCCACCACCTGGGAACATTTTGCCACGCAAGTCAGAAACCATGGTTCGCAGCGAACGCCGCACCCATTGGCGGATGATGTCTTCACTTAAGTATGTGCCGAGCGAATCGTAATACTCTGACCAACCGGGGTAGCGCGTTGGATCTCGGCCGTCGAACTCGGCCAGGGCTACACCCAAATCGTTATCGCTATCGAAAACAATTTGGGCGTAATCACGAAAGGCGGTTTCGTCGAGCAAACGGTTCAATTCGCGCAACTCGATCGGCTCGTAATTTTCAAAGGCAACGTGAATGTCAGGCTCCACACCCCCTTCTTCCGTCACCCGTCCTTCGTGGTCCCGTTGGGTGTGGATGGTTGAGCCATCGGGTAGGAAGTAGTAAGCAATGGTCAGCTTGACTTTGGGGCCGAAGTCGTACTCCCCGTTTTCGTTCAAGTCTTCAAACTTCTCCCATTCATCCTTCATTCGGTTGCGGTTGTCATCCTGATAAGGCTCGTCGTTCATGCCGGGAAGTGGGCGCAATTGCTGCACCGAACCTTTGCCATGGGTGCGCGCGCCAACCGTGGTTGCACGGCCGTGAATCGACAACGCACCGGCAACGATTTCAGATGCCGACGCACTGTATTCATTGGTCAGAATAGTAAGCGGAATGTCGTCGGGCACGAGTGCTTGGGCACGAGTCTGATGACGTTCAACTTCTCCAATCCGAGCACGAGTGGTGACGATCAATTTGTTCGACGGTAGGAAGACATCGCACACGCGGACCGCTTGGCTCAAAGAACCACCAGGGTTGTTGCGCAAGTCCAAGACCACACCATTCAATTCGCCAGCGGCTTGAGCTTCCAAAATCGACGATGCCACCCGGTAGCCGCAATCAACGGTAAAACTGATCAGCTCCAAGTAGAGCACGTTGCCGGGCAGCATTTCTTGCTGCAAAACTGGCAATTCGATCTTGTCACGCGTGACCACGAACTCTTTCGGGTCGGACCAACCTTCGCGATAGACTTCGAGCGTGACTTCCGTTCCAGGAGGGCCTTTGAGGCGACTGATGACGTCGTCATTGGGCTGGTCCATGGTGTTCCAACCATCGACGCTCAGAATTTTGTCATCCGACAGCAACCCGACTTCATATGCCGGGCCGGAGTAGATCGGGCGGATGATGGTGAAGACGCCATTGATGGTATTGACGTAAGCGCCAATGCCGCCGTACTCCGGATTGAGGTCAAACCAAAACTCCTTGTACTCCTCGCCGGAGAAGAACGTTGAGTAGGGGTCCAGCACATTCAACATGCCACTGGCGGCGCCAGCCAACAATTCTTCGCGACTGAACTTGGCACCTTCCATGTGTTCGCGCTGAGCCATCATCAAAATCCGCTCCAACAATTCGACGTCACCGCTGTCGAGCTGCTTGGATTCCGCCTGCTTCTGGTTTTCTGCGTAGAGCTCTTCCAAAGCTTCCAATTTGCTGCGGAACCGGGCTCGCTGATCGACCTGGCTGAGCAAGGTACTGGCCAGGGCGGCGTCGGCGCTGATGCCACTCGCGATTTGCTCGAGCACGTCGATGGTGTCGTTTTCCAACACCGCTGAGGTACGTGCCAAGGCGAGTGCCCCCGTTCTTATGGTGGAATCTTGGACTGACTC
>CAZMDZ010000122.1:9275-9969 GCA_964565175.1 uncultured Planctomycetales bacterium | reverse complement strand
AACCACGGTGCTCGCCGGTGAGGAAGTAACCACCTTGAACGTACCAAGTGGTGAAGCTGTCGTCGTCGCCACTTGCGAGTGAGAATTCAGCTTCTGCGTGGGTCGAATCTTCTTGCCAGGCAACTTCGACGTTTGCCAAAGTCAGGCCGTCGGCGGCGATGGTTGCTTCGGCCATCTTGCCACCGAGTAGGTGGATGCCGCTTCGAGTGCCGATGGTGTAAGTGTTGGATTCGTTTTCGCGGATCGAAACGCCCGCGCCCAAGTGCAAGAGGCTAGCGCCTTTATCGGCGTAGACCGGTCGGTAAACCAAACGACCGGTGTAGGAAGTGCTATTTCCAGTTGTATCCAGGTTCTTCGCCGTATCCCAGAATGCACCGACTTGCCAGGTCAACTCATCTGTTGCATCGGATGCCAAAACACCACTATTACGCCCAATTGCGAAGGTGTCGTTTCTTTCGGTGAAAGTAATGAAACGACTGGATGTCAGTTCATTCAGACTGAACGGCTCTTTGAAGTGACCAACTTTTAGCGTGCCTACGGGCAGGCCACCAAACTTGAGGTACGCATCGGTGAAAGCGGCGCCACTCGAACTAAAGGAGGCAAAATCAACTTCCATTTTGAAGCCGATGTCCTCCGCAAGATCTCCGGCAACTCCAATCCGAGCCCTCCTCCCTTCTGATCCATCGGGCGTGCC
>CAZMDZ010000122.1:0-9265 GCA_964565175.1 uncultured Planctomycetales bacterium | reverse complement strand
GTGCCAAAAGCGCTATCGTCAATCCAGGCGAAGTCGTGTTGAAGTCGTCCAAAGATTTGCAGGCTCGAGTCGGGGGCAAGAGGGTTCGGCAGTTTTAAGT
The DNA here is from genome assembly GCA_964565175.1 of uncultured Planctomycetales bacterium. Taxonomy (GTDB): domain Bacteria; phylum Planctomycetota; class UBA1135; order UBA1135; family UBA1135; genus JACNIZ01. Next base: position 9,165 of record CAZMDZ010000122.1, on the reverse strand, counting down.
TGCCTTCCCCTGTTTCAGCAGGTCCTAAGACCTGCCCTTGCATGAGGATGAGCGTAGCGAGAATCATTTGTCAGTTAATTGTTTGAGGAGGCTTTGAGATTTGTTTAGACAAACGAAAACTAATTAGTCGGCCCATAAAACCTCTCAGCACTACTTCCCTAACTGAAATGGAGACATATACAAGGTGAAATCGACCGTCGAAATAGGGACTTAGGAGGGAAAAGATTTCGAAAATGAGAAGGATTCATAGGATTCCGTCTTTTTATTCACATGTCGAGAGTTAATCAAATTTGAACGTGGGCTAAATACCGTCATTCGGATGGCAGCCGCAAACTCGGTCGGTCCACATCAATTTGGTGGCGAATCCCCAAGGAGGTTCCGATGGATACCGAAGTTGCTTTTACTGCTCAAGCTGGCCCTATATGGGATTGGCGTGTTGCGATGGACCTTTTTTTGGGCGGGGCGGGGGTCGGGGCCTTGTTGTTTGTGGTGTTGTTGGACATTGTGTTCCACGGCAAATACCGGCGAATCTGCCAAACAGGTGCCTGGATGTCTCCGGTTTTAGTTCTGATTGGCCTGGCATTCCTGTTGACGAAAATGGGAAGGCCGATGCACCTTCCGCTCACCTATTTCCACTTCAATCCATCCTCACCCTTGTGGTGGGGCGGCGTTTTCCAACCCATCTTCTTGATCGGCGCATTTTTCTATGCGAAGAAATGGAACCAGGCTGAGGAAAAAGAAAAGGATCCATCTCGCATGTACCTCGGTGTCGTCATGGGCGTGCTGGCCCTCATCGTTGGTGCTTACCATGGCCTGCTGCTTGGTGTCGTCACTGCTCGACCGCTATGGTCTGCAGGACCAACCGTGGTTTCCGCAATCTTTGCTTTCATCTCTACCGGAACCGCCGCAGTGATGCTCGTTCACCTCATCCGAATGAAGATGGCTGGACGCCTAACCGAAGAAGATCCATCCAAGCGATTCTTCCGCGACATGGCTTTGGCGCGCGCGGTGATGTTGAGTGCCTTGCTCATTCAACTCGGAACTTTCTTCCTTTGGTACCTCAGTCTAAAGACTGGTTCGTTACAAGCTCGGGAAGCTCTAGCTGCAGCAAACGAAGCCTACGGGACTACCTTCTGGGCACTGGGAATCACTATTGGCTTAGTCATTCCGCTGGCGTTGATCGCCCTCGCTTTCCTGCGCGAAGGAAAAGTACTTGTTAAGCGACAAGTCCCAATCCTCTTTGCTACCTGTGTGATGATCCTCATCGGCGGGTACTACTTCCGCTTGTCCGTCGTTCTTGGCGGCCAAGTCCCTCTCCCGATTGCAAGCTTGAACTAGCACGAATCATGAACAAGGACTTGAACCAAACGATCTCCACCGGAGCAGCCGACGTCACCAGGCGCGGTTTCCTCTTCGGTGCAGCGGGTGCGGGATTAGTGGCAACTTCCGCAGGCTCGCCTCTCTTGACTTTCCTCAGTCCCCTGCCGCCCGGCTACCAATCGCCTCCGCCGGGAAAATGGGTTTCCTCGACTTGCCAAGGGTGCACCACCTGGTGTCCGGTGCAAGTTAAGGTCGTGGATGGACGGGCAGTGAAACTGCGCGGAAATCCCCATTCCAAAGCCAACCATGGCGAAATTTGCCCGCGGCCTCACTTAGCTTTACAACAGGTTTACGACCCTGATCGAATTAAGGTTCCGATGAAGCGAACCAATCCGAAGAAGGGGCGCGGGGAAGATCCTAAATTCGTTCCGATTAGCTGGGACGAAGCCATGGAAGCCATCGCCGACAAGATTTTGGACCTGCGCACGAACGAAGAAACTCACAAGTTCTTGTTCCTGCGCGGGCGCTACAGCTACATGCGCGACATCCTCTATTCCGCGATGCCGAAAATCATCGGCTCGCCGAACGGGATTAGTCACTCTGCCATTTGCGCAGAGGCTGAAAAATTTGCTTCCTACTTCACAGAAGGTTTCTGGGATTACCGCGATTACGATCTCGACAACACTCGATACGTACTTGCGTGGGGGGCAGATCCATTGTCCTCCAACCGCCAGGTGCCCCACGCGATGAGCAAGTGGGGAGAGGTCACCGACCAAGCGGTAACCGCCGTAATTGACCCTCGCCTTTCAGCCACCGCTGCTAAGGCCGACGAATGGATGCCGGTCATCCCGGGTGAAGATGGAGCATTGGCAGTTGCCATTGCCCATGTGATTCTGGTGGAAGGACTTTGGAGCAAGGATTTCGTCGGCGACTTTGTTGATGGCAAAAACTTGTTTGTCGTCGGCAACGATGTTGATGAAACTCAATTCACCGAAGTCGATACCAACGGCATTGTTAAGTGGTGGAACCTTGAACTGAAGGATCGCACTCCAGAGTGGGCCGAAAAACAATGCGGAATTCCCGCAGATCAAATCCGGCGCGTGGCAATTGGATTTGCCAAGGCTGCTCCTCGAGTACTGAGTTGGGTTTCTCCGGGGACTTCGATGCAGGCTCGTGGTGGTTATGCCGCTCTGGCCGCTCATGCTCTCAACGGCCTAGTCGGTGGAATCGACCATGCTGGCGGTAGTGTGCAGAAGACCAAAGTGCCTTACGGCAAGATTCCAGATCTGTCGGCCTACCAAGATGAAATCGCCAAGGTTGGATCGAAGAAACCGAAGATCGACCAGCGAGGGTCATTGACCTTCCCATCTTTGAAGAAGGGTAAGAGTGGTGGAGGCGTGGTCACCAACAACGTCGCCGACGCAATTCTCGCCGAAGATCCATACCCAATTAAAGTGGCGATCGCGAACTGGTCCAACTTCGCATTCTCGTGTTCCGGAACCAAGCGCTGGGAGGATGCTCTGACCAAGATTCCATTCTTCGTTCACATCACCACCAATGCTTCGGAAACCACTCACTTCGCCGACATCGTGCTGCCCGCAGCACATCAGCTGTTTGAGAAGTGGAGTTTCTTGAATTCGAAGCAAAACCTCTATGGCTACTCGACATTGACTGAAAAAATGATTCAGCCGATGTGGGATGTTCGTCAAGACGAAACGGAAGTTCCGTGGATGCTGGCTGAGAAGTTGGCAGATAAGGGATTCGACAACCTATTCCGTTACTTCAAAGAAGCCTTTGCAGACCCAGAAACAGGCAAGCATCCTGAAAATGGCGAAGAGTTCACCCTCACCGCATTGAAGATGTTTACTTCGGCCTTCTGGAACTCTAAGCATAAGGACTATGGCAAGTACGGAGATCAGTTGGCTGGCTGGTCTGATCTAGTGGAGAAAGGAGTTTGGAATACCCACCGGTTCGAGCCTGGCAAGATCCGTGGTCACTTCAAAACCGCCACTGGGAAGTTCGAGTTCTACAGTGAAACGCTGAAGAAGTCTCTGACTTCTCATGCCGAAAAGCACAGCACCACCGTCGACGGAGTGTTGGCTGCTAGCGGCTACCTCGCGACGGGGGATTTGGCATTCGTGCCGCACTTCGAGCCGGCCAAGCGCTGGGGAGATGAAAAGGAATTCCCGCTGGTCTTCTTTGAGCATCGCAGCCGATTGAATCGCGAAGGTCGATCCGCAAACTGCTCATGGTTCTACGCCCATAAGAACTCCGACCCTGGTGATGAAAACTGGGACGACGTTCTGAAGATGAATCCAATCGATGCCGAAAAACTCGGTTTCTCGAATGGCGACGCAGTCCGAGTTGTCTCCCCAACTGGTGAGATGACCGTCAATCTGAAACTTTGGGAAGGAGTTCGCCCCGGTACGGTGACGAAATGTTACGGCCAAGGGCACTGGGCATACGGCCGCCTGGCCGCGCTCGATTTCCAAAAACGGATTCCACGTGGAGGCAATAACAATGACATTTTGCCGCCAGAATTTGAACGCCTAAGTGGCTCAACCGCTCGCCACGGTGGATGCACAAGGGTCAAGGTTGTAAGAGCTTAGTAAGGAGAAATTTGATGGCTAATAAACGTTACGGAATGGTGATTGACCTCCACAAGTGTGTAGGCTGCTCGGCATGTGACATCGCTTGCAAGAGCGAAAACAACGTGCCAGATGGCTTCGCCTGGTCGAATCACATCGTCGAAACGTCGGGCCGTTTCCCCGACACCAAATACAGGTACATTCCAACTCTGTGCAACCACTGCGAAAACGCCCCGTGCGTCTCGAATTGCCCGACCACGGCAATGCATAAGACCGAGGATGGCCTCACCATGCATGACGCCAAGTTGTGCATCGGCTGCCGTGCTTGCCAAGTCAGCTGCCCCTATGGAGTGATTTACTTCAACGAGGATGAACCCTTTAAGGAATACCAAGACGATCAAGTCGCGGTGATTCCGGGTTGCACCTCGACGGGCCAAGCGGATTCGGAACAGCACGAACAACCGATTCCTCACTACAACGCCGATCGGGAGGAGACCTGCGAAGGGATCCGGCCGAAGGGGATTGTGGAGAAATGCACCTTCTGTGATCACCGGTTAACCAAAGGAAAGCTTCCTTGGTGCGTAGAGAGCTGCCCAACCGGGGCCAGAATTTTTGGCGACCTCAATGATCCGTCTAGCCCACCCAGACGAGCATTGGCCAAGCATAATCCAAGGGTGTTACAGAAAGAGCAAGGAACGATTCCACATGTGCTCTACATTCGCGAGTTCTAAGTTGAGCTTCTCCCAGCAAGCAAATGCTTTTTTCTCCCTGGCTGCCGCCCTCCGGCAGCCAGGAGAGTGGAAAGAAGATGATCCGCTTGCTCTGCGCCAGCACTTCGAGCCGTTTGGCGGTGAGCTGGCCGAGTTCGCGGAAGAAGTTACACAAGAATGGTTTGCCGCTCAGGAAGATCTTGAAAAATGCGAGGTCGCCTTTGCGAAACTATTCCTGGGTCCATTTGAAATCATGGCGTCGCCTTATGCTTCGACTTACTTGGACCCTGACCAACGCTTGATGGGGCCAGTTAGTTTTTATGCCTCAGAGGCGTACGCCGCTGCAGGGCTTGAGCAAGCAGGGAAAGTGCGGGAGATTCCAGATCACATTGTGATTGAAATGGAATTCATGTACTACTTGTCGTTCGAACTTGCCAATGCTGGCAACCCATCGTTGCTGGCAATCAAGAGTCGATTTTGGAGTGAGCACTTGGGAGTTTGGATGCCGAAGATGGCGGAACTCATTTCCAAGGCAGACTTACATCCTTTCTACAACTCACTCGCGAAACTCATCAGGGGGTTCGCTTTCAGCCTGAGTGATGAGGAGGGGGCTGTGGTTCAGTGACCCTACAGTGTGTGTCGGGTTTAATCTCCTTTTCTGGTTTGAGCAACTGATGCGGAGGTTGCGTATGCGCCGGAGACAGCTGTCTCCGGCGCATTTTATTTACGATTGCAATGCCTCGTAGTAGACAAAGCGTTTTGAGCCGCGCATCACGAATAGGGTGAGTGCCAGGATGAGGAGCAGCAGTAACCACGCCATCGCCGAGGCGTAGCCCATTTCGTAGAAGTCGAAGGCTTGGTTGTAGAGGTACAACACGTAAAAGCGCGTCAGGTCACCGGGTTCGCCACCAGTCATGACGAAGGCTTGAGTGAAGACCTGGAATGACCCAATGATCGCCATGATGAAATTAAAGAAAATCACCGGTGACAGCATCGGCAAAGTGACCGAACGAAAGCGTTGCCAAGCGCTGGCGCCGTCGATTTCGGCGGCTTCGTAAAGGTCTTGCGGAATGCCTTTGAGGCCGGCGAGGTAGATCATCATCGAGCCGCCGACGGCCCACATGTTCATTAACGCAAATGCGGGAGCGCCCCAGCGGCCAGCGTCATTTCCGAACCATTCGGGCGGCGTCAATCCTGCGGCTGGCATGCCGAGCGTGGTCAGCAGCCAATCCACACCGCCAGACATCCACATCAACAGCGCATTGAGCAGTCCGCTGTCGCCATCGAAGACCCAACTCCAGAGCACCGCAACGCCCACACCCGCGAGCACGCTGGGCAAGTACCACGCCCCGCGGAAAAAACCGATGCCGGGTAATTTCAGATTCATCAACAACGCGGCAAGCAGCGCAAAGGCTTGGCCGAGCGGCACCGCAAGCAACGCGTAATAAGCGGTCACTTTTAAGCTGACGAAGAATCGTTGGTCGTGACCGAGCAGCTGAGAGTAGTTGGCTAATCCTGCCCACTGGGCGTGATCCAGGGTCGACATGCCGTTCCACGAACTCAGCGAAAGCGCAAACGACAGCAAGATCGGGAAGGCCAAGAACAACAGAAAGCCAAGCAGCCACGGCGCGATCAGCAAATAACCGCCCAGCTCCTCGCGAAATTCCAAACTACCGGGCCGACGTTTCCACCACAGCAAACCGCCAATGCCCAACGCCAGTCCACCAATAACCAAAACGATGCTAATCATCGTCCGCCATGGCATCGGCGGTAAATCCACGTTGGCGAGCGGCGACTCCAACTCCATTTTCCACCCTTGCTCCAATTCTGCGATCGATTCCTCCAGCGTGGCGTCGCCAGTTTTCAGGGCGCGCTCCAATCGAGTGCGCACCAGATCTTCGAATTTTGGGTTGGATGGCCAGGCGACGGCGGTGGCGTTGGCGGCGGCGTCGAGGTAGGCGCGGTCGTTGGCCGGGGCAATGCCTGGGTCAAGGAAGGCCGAGCTTTCGGCAACGGATTTGCGCGCCGGAACTGCCAAACCCAGCGGCGCTGCTAGTTCTTGACTGCGCTTACCGGTCAAATGCCGCGCCAACGCCCACGCGCGTTCTGGATGTTCGCTAAACGGAGACACCGCCCACGCCACCGTCGCCACGCCGTTGCTTTGCGGTTGATCCGCGGCGCGCGGCAGCGGCACAAAGTCCCATTCAAAGTCGGTAATTTTGCGGTAGCTCGGCACCACCCAGCGACCAAACGGACCCGCCATGCCGACGCGCCCAGTCAAAAACACACTAGCGCCGGTCGCCACTTTGGACTTGCCGCTGGTCAAGGTGCGCTCTTCGTCATGGCGCCAACCACGCAACTTGTCGAGCGCGTTGAACACTGCCGGTTCACGCAGGCGTAGCGTTTGGAAGTCATCGCTAACCACATCCACACCGTGACTGCGCAAATACAACCGCACCATCATCGGCCAAGTCACAAACTCGGAGCCGTGCAGCGGTCGGCCATCGCCGGGGTCCAATGCTGCAATCTTGCGCGCCGCGTCGACGAACTCCTGCCACGTCCAATCATTCGCTGGTCGTTCTAGTCCAGCGCGTTTCCATAAATCCAAGTTCAGATAAAAACCGATGGTGGTGAAGTCCTTCGGAATTCCCCACAATTGGCCGCGCCCAGTTTGCTCGCCGTCGTAACGGAAGGCGTCGAGCACGGCGGGGTAGAAGTCAGCTAGGTTTTCGTCAGCGGTTACCGGCGACAACTGCCCGGCTTCGACCAACGCAGCCACTCGTTCCGAACCAACGTAAAACACATCCGGCGGCGTGCCTGCCGACGCCATCGTTTGCAGCTTGGTGTAGTACGAAAAGGAATCACCGGGGTTGATGCGACGGATTTTGGTACCCGGGAACTGCGATTCAAAATCAGCGAGCAGTTCTTCTGCGATCGCGTCTTCCTCTTGGCCGCCTTCGCCGGACCAGTGCATGACCACCAGCTCGACGACGTCGCCGTCAATTTGGTCGGCTAGATGGCTGGATTCTTTCCCAGTTGCCAGGTGATCTACTGCGGCTGTATTTTCATCGGTATCTCCGCGCAGGGGCCGCAACAATACCCATGCGAAAGCCCAAATCACTGCAATAGCTGCAGTTATGGCGAGTAGCCAAGTCGACGCACGGGCGAGCGGGCGGAGCATAACCCAGGCATCATAGACTCGCCAAATGGGTGTACACTTTCGCCAAGATGGCTCCGCCCACCGCCTTTCATAAATTCCGCCCGCATCCTTGGCACGGCCTCAGCGCCGGCCTGGATGCACCTTCATTGGTGCACGCTTTTATCGAGATCACACCGTTTGACTTGGTGAAGTATGAAATCGATAAGGAGTCTGGATTTTTGCGGGTCGATCGCCCGCAGCGGACGTCGTCGTTGCCGCCGGGTATGTACGGATTTGTGCCGCGTACCTATTGCGGTGAGCGGGTTAAGGCGTTGATGCCGGGCGCCAGTCAAGGCGACCATGATCCGTTGGATATTTGCGTGATCAGCGAGCGGCCGATTGGCCGTGCCGAATGCCTGCTCAACGCCCGCGTCGTCGGCGGTTTGCCGATGCTCGACGATGGCGAAGCCGACGACAAGATCATCGCCATTTTGGATTGCGACCATCAGTGGGGGCACTTGCGCGACCTCAGCGACTTGCCGGAAATCCTAGTTGAGCGACTGAATCACTACTTCCAAACTTACAAGTGGGCGCCAGGCAAAAAGTCGACGGTGCGGATTGACGCACCGTATGGACGCGAGCATGCCGAAAAAGTGGTGTTGGCAGCGATGGCTGATTACGACGAAGCCTTCCCTGCATCGATGGACGAAGGCGACGCGGTCGAGTATTAATTACTTACTGGCTGGTGCCTTCAAAGGCATTGCTGGCGCTAAAGCCAACCGGGCCAGCGGCGTCTTTGACCCACCACTGAAAGTACAGCTTCGTTCCCGCCGGTATGTTTGGCGGGAAGATGCCGGTTGCGGTGGCCACGCCGCCGAAACCGGTTTGCAAAGGACCAATCAGCAGGTCGTCGGTTGGGACGAGAGTACCGCCTTTGAAGGGTACCGATTGATTGGTTAGGCCAACCACCAACCATGCATTGCTCAGGGTGCGAGCGTTGCTGAGGTCAATCTTGTAAGTGGTGCCATATGCCAGCGGACCGGAGGGCGTCAGGATCGGTTCGCCGTTGATGCCGGCAAGACCCAAGCCTAAATCCACCCACGGATCGTCGGTGTAGGGCCCGACTGCCGCGACCGCCGAACCCGCGTCTGGCAGCGGGCCGATGTTTCCGCCTGCGCCTTGCGGAATACCGGTGTCTTTCAGAATTTGGCGAACCAGGATTGGGTCGAGGCCAACTCCGTTCAAGGCCAGCGACCGAGACTGCACCAAGCACGCAACCGGCGCCACCATGCCCGACGCCGAACTTGTTCCGCTAAACCAAGAGGTATACGTCTGGTTGTTGTCGCCGCCGTAAATGATGTCGCCGTAACCAGTGGTAAACACCGACGACCCGCAGCCCTGCACGTCT
>CAZMDZ010000121.1:0-10052 GCA_964565175.1 uncultured Planctomycetales bacterium | reverse complement strand
AACGGCCTCTACGCTGCATCAGTCGGTGGATGACCAGCAGCACCAGCGGCACCTGCACCAACTTTATTTGCAGCAAATCCAATGGCACGACTTGGCCGCTTGCTGTGATCCCAAGCAAGCTCATCGCCACCACCTCTGCCGCAAGCAGGAGGATGAGGACGAGGACGACTTCCAACAGCGGCAGCAAACGCATGATGCAAAGCGCCCCGGAACGCCGGGCGGGCTAGGTAGACACCAGACCGCGGGGTGTTCCGGGGCGAACGAGAACGGAGAAGTCAGACTGCGACGGAAGCGCAGGCGTCGGCAATGGCTTGGCCCATCTCCGAGCACTTGGCAGTGCCGCCCATATCATAGGTGCGCACTCTGCCTTCGGCGATGACTTGGCTGACCGCGTGTTCAACCACCTCGGCCATTTCGGTCTCGCCGAGGAAGTCCAGCATCATCTTGGCGGCCAAAATGCAGGCAATCGGATTGACCTTGTTTTGGCCGTAGTACTTCGGCGCCGAACCATGAGTTGGCTCAAACACAGCCACTTCCTTGCCAATGTTGCCGGCGGCGGCAAAGCCAAGGCCACCGACCAATTGAGCGCAAAGATCGGAGATGACGTCACCGAACAAGTTGGAAGTCACAATGACGCCGTAATCCTTCGGGTTTTTGATCAACCACATCGCCATCGCATCGATGTTGGTGTCCCACATTTCGATTTCCGGGTAGTCCTTGGCAACTTCACGGGCAGCGTCCATGAACATGCCGGAGGTTTCACGCAGCACATTGGGTTTTTCCACCACGGTGACCGTCGGGTAGTTGTGCTTGCGTGCGTACTCAAATGCCGAACGAACGATGCGGCTGGCGCCCTCCCAGGTGATGATACGCGAGCTGAAGGACATCTTTTCGGGTGGAACCGAGGAGAAGCGAGCAAAGTTCGGATGCGACTCCAACGCTTCGCGGATCAAGCCATCGACCGGCGACCATTCCACTCCGCCGTACATGCCTTCGGTATTTTCGCGGAAGACTACGAGGTCGATTCCATCTTGATAGTTCAACGGATTCCCGTCGAAGGCTTTGCATGGCCGAGTATTGGAATACAGATCAAAAATCTGACGCATGCGCACGATTGGACTGCGATAAATCAAGCCTTTGCCTTGCAGATCGGGCACAAGCTCGGCTTCGGATTCCGCCTTGGGCTTCGAGGTGATCGCACCAAACAGCGCCGCGTCGACCTTGCGCAAACCTTCCAGCGTGCGCTCCGGTAGGGCGTCGCCCTCTTGGCACCAGTAGTCCCAACCGATATCCAGGTGAGTGTAGTCAGCCTCAAGGCCAACTGCGTCCAACACCATCTTGGTCGCGACCATGACTTCCTGGCCAACTCCGTCGCCAGGCATCCAACCGATTTTGTGTTTTGCCATCTTCCTGAGGAATCTATTTCCTCCCTCCGGATTGGCAGGGAGGCTCATCAGTTGGATTAGCTCCCGCTCGGCCCATTTGCCACTCCTTGACAGGGATTTCTTCGCCCACGGCCCTGTAAGATCGAAAGGTCAAGTTCGACCCGCCTCTTCATGCCTCTCACCAAGCCGATTGTTCTGGCAAGCGGATTGCTAGCAGCGTTAGCGATCCCGCTGCTGCTGGTCCTTCATTTCTTCGAAGACCAAGAACTTAACTTCGCTCGAGACCGAGTCCACGCCGACGTACTCAGCGCGGCCTCCAAGCTCGAGATGTTCCTGTCCGATCGATTGCGAGGTCTGCGTCTACTGGCTAACCACCTGGCCACCCGTGAGTTGGACAAAGAGTCTTTCACTTCGGCTGCAGCTGATTTCAATTTGGCCCTGCCAGGCCTGAAAGCAATCAACTGGATCTATCCCGATGGAACCATCGCATGGGTTTACCCCGAGCAAGGGAATCAAGCCGCCCAGGGGCGCAATGTGCTTGACCACCCCCAAGCCTCCAACAGCTTCGTCGTCGCCCGGCGCAGTCATGTCGTTGCCCTCACTCCCCCGCTGAAGTTATTCCAAGGTACCTGGGGCGTTGCTTCCTACACCCCGGTGGTGCCTCGCAACGAAATGGCCGAAACGGTTCAAGCCGACGGCTATTTGAACGGTGTATTCGAACTGGATTCGATCATCGCCCTCGCCCTCGAGCCCGAGCTTCTCGCTCACTACCGAATTGAGCTAGTGGATGGGGCGAAGCAGATTTTCCCTTCCCAGCCCTTGGAAGGGGTGGCGAAGCTTGAGCCGAATCCAGGCCAAGCAAAAATGAACCTCGCCCGGTCGACCACTATTTTGATCCATGACCGGACTTGGAAATTAACGATGCGGCCCGCTGCTGGAAGCTGGATTCATCGTCAGGGCTCAGTTTTCACAATCGCTCGGTGGGCAAGCCTCTTCTTTTCAGCTGCGATCGCCCTGGGCATTTATCAACTCTTGATCCGGCGCAAGGCTGAACAACAGGCTCTCCTCGAAAAAGAGCACATGCTTGACAGCCTCCGCCAAGCGCAAAAGCTAGAAGTGGTTGGTCGGCTAGCTGGCAATGTGGCTCACGATTTCAATAACTTGATGACGACCATCGTTGGCAATGCCTCGTTGCTGGAATCCTCTCCCCAGATCGGCGAAAGCGAAAACAAGCGGCTGGAACAAATCCAACTTGCCTGCGATCGAGCGACCGGCCTGACCTCGCAACTCTTGGCTTTTTCGAGCCAGGGATCCGGCAGTCTGGAGGAGTGCGAAGTCCGAGCCGAGTTTCAATTGCTCCTCCCCCTGCTGCGGGCCCTAGTTCCGGGGGAAATCGATGTCAGCTGCCAATACGATTGTGAATCAGCATTCATTGGCTGGGCTCCGACTCAGTTAGCGCAAGTTCTCACCAACCTCCTCTCCAATTCAGCAGATGCTTATGAAGGACCTGGCAAGATCCAACTTTCGCTGCGAAGAAACGATGAGCGCAATCAGATTTGCATCGAAGTCATCGACCACGGCTGCGGCATGGCGCAAGACGTCTTAGCCCGGGTCACCGAGCCCTTTTTCACCACCAAGCCAACCGGCCACGGCACCGGCCTGGGTCTAGCGTCGGTCTCGCGCATCGTTGCCAACGCCGACGGCAAGCTGCACATCGATAGTCACCCAGGGGACGGCACTACAGTCAGGATTCTATTGCCGATTATTCAACCGAACAGCCCACTGACCGCCACTCCACAAGCCACGGCTCCACCGATGGAAGAACTTCAGGTGTTATTGGTGGAAGACAAAGCTCCCGTCCGCGATGCGATTCAATCGATGTTGGAGGAATTGAGCCATCAGATTGTCGCTGTGAATTCTGGACATCAGGCAGTCCAACAAATCCAATCAGACTACCCCTTCGACCTCGTCATAACCGATTTCAAAATGCCAGGAATGAATGGCTTGGAGTTGATTCGTCAATTACGTGGCCAAGGCGTCGCTGTGCCCGCAGTGATTTGCTCGGGTTATGCGGAGAATCTCGACACCGAGGAAATCCTCTCCCTGAAGGTCACCTTCCTTGCCAAACCCTTTGCCGCCGACGCCCTCGGGCGAGCGATTCGCGCAGCGTTTGAGGCGGCCAAAACAATTTGACCAAGCGCCCCTTGAGGGACGCTCCTTGGGACCGATTGCCTCCATGCTGAGGCACTAGATGGCAGGCGAAATCAGCCGTCGACCAATGCGATATAACGTCGCAGGTCAGCCATTTCATCGATCAGCAAGTCGCGGATCGAAAGCACGCCGACCAAAAGGCCTTCGGCGTCCAGGACGGGGAGGTGACGGATATGGTGGCGTTTCATCAGCAGGTGGGCATCGAGTACCGATTGGTTTTCTTGGGCGACCACGACCTCGCGGGTCATGACGTCCGAAACCAGTACATCATCGACGCTCTTGTCCAACAGCAGCACGCGCTTGAGCACGTCGCGTTCGGTGAACAGACCAATCAGACGCTTGTCTTCCATGATGGCCGTGCAGCCCACATTGGACTTGGCCATCGCCTTGGCGGCCTCGCGGACCGAGACTCCAGCGTCGACGAAAACCACTCGTTCCTGCTTGCCAAGCAGATCATGAAGGGTGTTCATGTGTTTCGTAGCTAAGGTTTTGGGGGAAATTTTCCCTACCTCTAGCTTACACCCTAGGGGCGCCAATGCCATAGACTTCGTTGGTGACTTCTTGAATATAACGCAAAAAGGCGCTTGACGACATCGGCTCACCAGTGGCCCGTTCCACCAATTCACTGGACTGGTAGCGACTGCCATGAGCGTGGACTTTTTCGCGCAGCCACTGCAAAAGCGGCTGGAATTCGCCTTGGGCGAACTGCTCGGTCATGCCCGGAATATCGCGCTTGGCGGCCTCGAACAATTGCGAGTTAATCAAATTTCCAAGGGTGTAGGAAGGAAAATAACCAAAGGCCCCCATCGACCAGTGAATGTCCTGCAAAATGCCATTCGCGTCACTTTCGGGACGGATTCCCAGAAGTTCGAAATAGGTTTGATTCCATAATTCTGGCAACTCGCCCACTTCGACTTTGCCCGCAAGAATGGCTTGCTCGATTTCATACCGCGCAGCAATATGCAAGTTGTAAGTAGCCTCGTCCGCCTCGACTCGAATGAGAGTTGGCTTGACCGTGTGCAGGGCAGGGTAAAGTTGCTCGATCTGCAAACCACCCTTGGCCGGAAAATGATCGACAAACTTTGGCATTGCCCACTGCCAAAACTCTTTGCTGCGGCCCACCAAGTTTTCCCACATCCGCGATTGAGACTCATGAACGCCCATGCCGACGGCATCCCCCGCTGGCGTACCTTGCATGTGAGACGGTAGGCCTTGCTCATAAAGACCATGTCCAGCTTCGTGCATGATGCCAAACAAAGCGGGGCGAATATCGTTTTCGTCGTAACGCCAGGTCAGGCGAACATCGCTTGAATAGAAGCTGGTGCAGAATGGGTGCGCGGCGAGGTCAAGGCGACCGTGTTCAAAATCAAAGCCCATTTGGGCGGCGATCAATTGGCCAAAATCCAACTGCTGCTGCCAAGGGAAATCGCCTTGGGCGGGACTTTCATCCACCACTTTGCCGCAGTCGGCAACGGCTTGTACCAGCGGCGCCAACTCGGACCGCAACTCGGCAAACATTGGGGTTAACTCGCTGGAACTGCACCCCGGATCGAATAGATCCAGCAACGAGTCATAGGGATCGCCGTCGTCGGTGAGGGCGTCGGCTTTCTGCTTGATCAGGTCGATCAACAGCTTCAGCTCGTTGCGGAACAGGCCGAAATCGTCGGCTTTGCGGGCACGCTGCCAAGCAACTAAGCCATTGCTTTCTGCTTGAGCAAGCTGCTGAGCCAATTCGCTAGGCACGCGGACAGCATGGTCCCGACGGCGCCTGGCTTCACGCAGTTGAGCAGCAACTGCTTCGTCGGCTTCGGCGGCCTCTGCACAGGCTTCGATGGCGTCACCGAAGCGTGCAGAGGTCAGCAGTTCGTGCTTAAGCCCGGTGAGGGTGCTGAGCACTTGCCCGCGCCCACTTTGCCCGCCATTGGGCATCATGGTTTCCTGGTCCCATTGCAGGACCGCGCTGGCTACTTCCAGATCTTTGATCTGGCGAAAGACGTCGAACAGGTTTTGAACTTGGGGCGCCGGAGCTGCAGTCATGCAGCGATTATTTCATCGTCAGGCGTAAGAAGTCCATGCAGATTGGCGGGAATTCGCTCGCGCCCGGCTCGGAGTCGACGGCCAAGGTCAGCAAGTGCTCGCGGTTGGCCAAGATGTGCACCCCTAGATCGAAGGAATTCCAACCCGCTTCGTCGGCGTTGAGGTCGAGCGCTGGCCCAGCCTTTTTGCCATTGAAGTAAATCTGGATCTTCGGTCCGCCGGGGTAGGTGTACAGCTGTGCCTCGGTCTGCCATTTTCCGGAACTGGCGACGTCGAAGTTGAGTTTGATGTACTGCCCTTTTTGAGCCCCTGTCCAGCCCAGCATGCCACCAGAGACGCCCTCAGGCCCCTCCTCCAGGGCTTTGACCTCGCCCTCGCCCTTGACTAGCTTGACGCGGAAGTTTTCGGCTTCCAACGCTCCTACAACCTGCTTGTCGACCATTGCTGGCAACGGCTTGGGAACCAGCTGTTCAGGCGTGTAAGCCAGCGGCGGCGAATCTTGTTCGGCCGGTGAGTACCAGCAGACGACGCCAGCCAGATCGACCTTAGCCTTGGCGGCGTGATTCAGTTCCAAATCAAACTTCAGACTCTTTTGAAACGGAATGGCGTCGTTGAGGAAGGGACGGTTCAAGCTGTTGTAGCCGAACTCGAAGGGTCCATCCTGACGGGTCATGCGGTCAAAGAATCGATAAACGTTGGTGCTCTTCCACGATGGCTGGTCTTCGCCATCCACGCTGATCCGGACGCTGCCATTCCCCCAGCTTTCCTTTACCGGGTTCAGCACGGTCAAAGTCGTTGCCATCAAGCGGCCTGGCCCCTCGAGTTCAGCCAGACTTAGAATCGGCGCCTTGTCGGTGGCGACATTTTCCATTTGGAAATACTGGCCACGGAAACGCTGCGTTGGCGGTTCGAGTACCTGCTGAAAGCCGACGTCACAACGCAAGCGAACCGGTTTCGGCATTTTGCGGGTGGCGGTAATGCGGATACCGAAGCCACCGACATAAGGCATCGGGTAACGCACCGTGAAGGTCGGCAAAGCTTGGCTGACCTGTGACAGGCCCCAACTGCGGAAAGTGGAGGTACCAGGTGCGGTGCCAAAGAAATCGCCAAATGGAACGTCGACGAGCACCTTGCCTTCTTTACTGGAATCGGCGTCCTCGTAAAGCTCCAATCGCATGTGGCGAAGGTATTCAGCCAACTCTTCCTCAGAAGGTCCATCTTTGCCAATAAAGCTGAATGTCAGCCATTGAATGATCCCATTTCCGTGCAACTTATACTTAAACGAAAAGGAGCGATCGACACCACCGGTCATGAACACCGAGCGCACTCCAGAGAGGTCGGCGTTGGTGCCCAGCGAGCGGGCAGTGCGGTGGAGAATCCCTTCGGATTCATCGAGCAACTGCTGCCCCCACGACGGCACGCTGACACCCGTTGGCATGGTTCGAACGGCGATCTCGTAAGCCAGCTTGCGATCGGTGGTGGTGATTCGGATCGACTTCTGAAACGGCATCGGTACCGAGCAAATATTGACACCATTGCTGGTCCGTACCAGGGGCTTCGGTAGTGGACTCTCCACGCTAAATAGAACCGAAGAATCGACCTGCCAGCTTGGCTGCTCGGCGCCGTCGACGTAAAAGCGCAACATGCCACTGCTGTGACTGAGGTGCATGTTGGCGATCATGCCCGGCCCAAAGGCTTCGAGCATGACGTATTCCTGTCCGACCTGACGCAGGGCTTGGGCGTCGCCGGAGGTATAGAGCCGCACCTTTTCCTTGGCATCAGGTGCATCTAAATAGTTTCTCATCCGCAGCGTCTTGTCCAAAATTTGGACGTAATTGACGTCTCCTTGGAGGGCGTACCCCTCTTCAGGTCCCTGCAGATCGGATTGTGCGACCGGGCCGGCGCTCAATGCCAAGACTAGAGTCGAAAGAATGGAGATCATGGCGATTCTTATTAACAAACCGGCGATGGCTAATGCCACCGCCGGCGGATGTCCTGGGCTCGACCGGGAATCCTATTCTACTTGCTAGAAGCCTTTTTCCGGCGTGTAGTTTTGCGAGCTGGCTTCGAGGCTGCCTTTTTGGCAACTCTCTTGGCCGTTTTTTTCGCGGTTTTCTTGGCCTTTCCTTCCTTTCGGGCAGTTCCGGCTGCAGCTGGAGCCTTCTTTTTGCGGCCAGGCTTCTGCTTGCCAGCAGCCAAACCCAGACCGGTCAGGCGGTTGCCGACCTGGCGCGGAGTCAACTCCCGCAATTCAAGCACAGCTTCTTGCTGCTTTTGACGCGGGTTGGTGCGGCCGTTCTCCCACAACCAAACTGTGTTGAGGCCAACGCCGACCAATTTGGCCAAGGCGTTTTGCGAAAGATCGTGCAAGCGGCGGGTGCTGCTCACGGAATCCTTGCGCCAACCCTTGACAGCACTCTTGACGGCCTTGGCGCCTTTTGCACCCTTAGCGGTGCCCCTTTTAGCGGTAGCCGCTGGCTTCGCAGATGCGGCAACAGCCATCGAACCTTTCTCCATTGCCTTGCGCAAAGAAGCGATTTCACGGGCTTGGGCTTTGATGGTGCCTTCCAAAGTCTTGACCTGCTTGCGCTCTTCTTTCAGAGCAGCTTTGACGTCTTTGACTACAGCGACGGCTTCCTTTTTGGCCAAGCGCTGGATTTCATTCTTAAGAGCAGTTGCTAACGATGACATGGTTTGGTTTTGATTTTTTGGTACGCAAACAAATCCATCTTGTATTGCGCGGGCAACAAGTATATAGAAGCCTTAAAACTAGGAGTCATTTCCTGGGAATTTGTCCTCAGTAACTCAAAGAAAATGGCCCAGAACCTGATTGAAAAAATCGTTCAGCGCTTTGCTGTAGACCTTCCCAATCGCACGCTGGTTCAAAGTGGCGACTTTGTCACCGTTCGGCCGCGTCATGTGATGACCCATGACAACACGGCTGCCGTCATGATTAAGTTCAACGGACTGGAAGCGCAACGGATGAAGAATCCAAAGCAACCGGTCTTCACTTTGGACCATAACGTGCAAGACAAGTCGGACGGAAACTTAAAGAAGTACGCTTCAATCGAAGAGTTTGCCAGCGACATGGGAGTTGATTTTCACCCGGCTGGGCGTGGCATTGGCCACCAAGTCATGCTCGAAGACGGCTACGCATGGCCAGGAACGATGGTGGTTGCAAGTGATTCCCATTCCAACGTCTACGGCGGCATTGGAGCGTTGGGAACGCCGGTAGTCCGCACCGATGCAGCCGCAATTTGGGCTACTGGCGAGACCTGGTGGCAAATCCCCCCGGTAACCAAGGTGATTCTCACCGGCGAATTGCGCATCGGCGTGAGTGGCAAAGATGTCATCGTCGCCTTATGTGGCCTGTACAACCAAGACGAGGTTCTGAATCATGCCTTAGAGTTCGCTGGCCCGGGAGTGCGCAATCTTTCCATTGAAGAACGATTGACGATCGCCAATATGACGACCGAATGGGGTGCTTTATCGGGAGTATTTCCTTGCGATGAAATCACGGTTCAATGGTTGCGCGACCGTGCAAAAACATCGGCCCGAATAGAGGAAGAATCGATTGCAAAACTCATCAGCAAACCAACCCTTGCCGACGACGACGCAGGCTATGCCCAAATGATTCATTTGGATCTAGGTCAGGTCGTCCCTTGCGTTTGCGGTCCAGACACGGTCAAAGTGATGAACCAAGTGTCGGAAATCGCTCCCGGTCAAATTCCGGTGCATAAGGCTTACTTGCTTTCCTGCGTCAACGGCCGCACAGACGACCTCGCCGCCGCCGCCGATGTACTAGACGGGAAAAATGTGGCTGATGGCGTAGAACTGTACGTCGCCCCCGCTTCGAATCGAGTTCAAGCCGAAAGTGAAGCCCGAGGCGACTGGCAAAAGCTGATGGACGCTGGCGCGGTTCCCTTAACCGCAGGTTGCGGCCCTTGCATCGGCATGGGCGTCGGCTTGCTTGAAGATGGCGAAGTCGGCATTTCGGCCACCAACCGCAATTTCAAAGGCCGCATGGGCAGTCGCAATGCCCAAGCCTACCTAGCTTCTCCGGCAGTCGTCGCCGCCTCCGCGATCGCAGGCTACATTTGCGCTCCCGAGGATTACGACAACGCTACCGTCGATCAAAAAATCGAAATCCCCGAGCAAAGCAAAACAAACCGCGAGGCCACTCCAATCCTCGATGGCTTCCCCGCCACAATTGAGGGTGAAATCCTCTTCTGCGACGCCGACAACCTCAACACCGACGGCATCTACCCGGGCAAATACACCTACCGCGAAGACATGTCCGCCGAGCAAATGGCCGCCGTAGCAATGGAGAACTACGACGAAAATTTCCAAACCATCGCCCAAACAGGAGACCTCCTGCTGAGTGGCGATGGTTTGGAAATTTTCGTCGTAGTTCTCCAT
>CAZMDZ010000120.1:0-10082 GCA_964565175.1 uncultured Planctomycetales bacterium | reverse complement strand
GACGTAAAGCAAACCTGGCCGCATTGGATCCGCGCGCAAAACTCGGGTGAACGAATTCTGCGGAAGTCCCTCACTGATGAGTTCCCAAGACTGACCGTAGTCAGTGGTGCGATACAAATACGGCTTAAAGTCATCCGACTTATAACGCGTGCCGACCACATAAGCGCCACCTGGAATCGTCGGGTGCGCTTCGATGCAATTGATCTGCATCATTCCCGGCATCATCTCCGCCGACGGCGTGATGTTGTTCCAATTCTGCCCGCCATCGCGCGTGATGTGCACCAAGCCATCGTCGGTGCCTACCCACAGCACGCCGCCTTCGGACACACTTTCTGCCAAAGCAAAAATGGTGCAGTAATACTCAACCCCCGTGTTGTCTTTGGTGATCGGCCCGCCCGACGGCCCCAACCACTCTGGATTGTTATGGGTTAAATCCGGACTGATCCGCCGCCAGCTGTGACCGTCGTTATCCGACTTGTACAAGTGATTTCCAGCAGTGTAAACGGTGTGGAACTGATGGCGCGAATACAGAATCGGGAAGTTCCACTGAAAGCGCGGGTTCATCCCTTCGGCGCCGTGGCCCATTGGGTTGTCCGGCCAAACGTTGATCATGCGCCGTTCGCCAGTGTTGTGGTTGTAGCGTTCCAGCAAACCGCCGTAGGAACCCCCAAACACCGTGTCTGACGCATGTGGATCAATCGCCAAATAACCGCTTTCACCGCCCGCGGTCGGCTCCCAATCTCTTTCGCCAATGCCGCTGCCAGCGCTGCGATGCAGAATGCGCACCGTCGAGTTGTCTTGCTGCGCGCCATAAACGCGGTAGGGGAAAGAATCATCCGTAGTTACCCGATAAAACTGGGCAGTGGGCTGATTCATATAGGTGCTCCAACTCGAACCGCCATTCAAACTCACCTGCCCGCCGCCGTCGTCGGCAACGGCCAAGCGCTTGTTGTTGTCCGGCGCAATCCAAAGATCATGATGATCTCCGTGCGGCGTTCCAATGTTGCTGAAATTCTTTCCGCCGTCTTTGGATTTCCAGAACTGCACATTCATGACGTACACCACATCCGCATCTTGGCTGTCAGCGTAAATTCGGCTGTAGTACCAAGCGCGCTGGCGCAGCTTGCGTTCGTCGTTGACCTTGGTCCATTTTTCACCGCCATCATCGGAACGAAACACGCCGCCTTTTTCATTTTCAATAATCGCGAAAACGCGTTGTGGATTCACCGGCGACACGGTCACGCCAATAATCCCCAACATGCCTTTGGGCAAACCTTCGGCCCGCGAAATATCCTTCCAAGTATCTCCGCCATCTGTGCTCTTCCAAAGCGCACAACCCTCGCCGCCACTTTCCAAACTGTAAGGTGTGCGCCGAATGCGCCAAGTGCTGGCGTACAAGATGCGCGGGTTGCTCGGGTCCATGACCAGGTCGACGGCGCCCGCATCGGCGTTGGCAAACAGAATTCGTTCCCAGTTTTGCCCGCCATCTTTGCTGCGGTAAACGCCGCGTTCTTCACTGGGTCCATACAAATGACCCAGCACGGCGGCGTAAACCAAATCTGGATTTTTAGGGTGAATCCGAAGCCGCGGAATGTGATGAGAATCCGGCAAGCCTACATGAGACCAAGTCGCCCCGCGGTCCACCGACTTCCAAACTCCATCCCCGTGCGAAACATTGCCGCGCACCGTGACCTCGCCGCCGCCAACGTAGATGACGTTTTCATCCCATTCACTGACCGCAATCGCGCCTATGGAACCCCCGAAGGAATCATCAGAAATGTTGCTCCAGGTGGTGCCAGCATCGGCGGTCTTCCAAACGCCGCCGCCAGCCGCGCCAAAGTAATAAGGGGCCGGATCACTCGCCACTCCTGTAACCGCCGCCGAACGTCCGCCGCGGAATGGGCCGATGCATCGGTATTCCAGCGCGTGGAACAGCTGCGGGTCTACCGCTTCGGCGGGGGCGGTGACGGTTGGATCGACATCGACGATCACCTCGGGAGCCGGTTCCTGCGGAGCGTCAGCAACAACGCCGGCGCTGCAGGAATGGAGGGGGAAAGCGCCGAGTGGGGCGAGCAATTGGAGGAACATGGCCCAGCCATTCTAGAGCTCCATTTCTCCGCGCAAGCCCCGCTGGCGGGGACGAGTAGATTTAGTTGCCCTGAAAAAAATCCCAAATCACGGTCGCTGCTTCGATGTCGTGATTCTGCCTGCCGAGCACGAGTTCCACCACCCATGAATAGCGCTGCGCTCGACTGGGTTCGGCATGGCCGCCGCCCATGACTTGGTAGAGGGCGACCCTGGTGCCGTCGGTTCCGCCGTCATAAAGATGCGAACGCACGGTGGAGCCGTCGAAGAGTTCGCGATTCGGATGGTTGGTTACGGTGGGGCTGGGGTCGCATTGATTGTGATTGACCCACCACAGCGCCGAGTCCTTCGCCGACAAAACCGTGCCTCGCCCCGCGCCCGGCTTATGAACATCGCCGCCATTCCAAGGCACCAATGGATCGCTGGTCCCATTCATAAACAACACGTTCACCGCTAGCGGCGGCGCCGACGCCTCGTTGATCGCGGGCATACCCATAATCACCGCGGCAACGCCGTCGATGTGGTGCGATAACTCCTGCGCCATTCGCAACACCATCGCGCCGCCGTTGGAAACACCTGCGGCAAAAATTTGGTCGTGATCAATGTTCAATCGCAAGTGCGCCTCTTGCACCATCGCTTCAAAAAAGGCGATGTCATCGACGGTTGGGTTGGTGATCGAATCGGCGCGGCCGTCATTCCAACCGCTTTTCCCATCCGGGCCAACCGTGCCGTCAGGGAAGACCAACACCATCTTGTCCTGCTCCGCCAAATTCATCCATACTTTGAAGGGCGCTTTGTCGCCGCTGTGTCCAGTCAAAGTGTCGGCACTGCCACCATGGCCGTGAACGAGAAACACTAATGGCACCGGCGTCGCGGGAAGTTGCGAGGGCAAGTATGCATCGAATGTTCGATCGACACCATTCACCGACAGACTCAGATTTCGAATTAAGCCACTGACTGCGGCGTTGAGTTTCTTGCTGCAGGCCTCAATCCCGGGGCCACCCATTTGCTCAGCTTCGGCCACCAAAACTTGTGCCGAACTCGGCGACCCCCATGCCAATGCGGTGAGCGTCGTCACCGAAAGCAACCATGGAAAACAGGAAAGTGGTTGGGGAGCAAAGCCAGGCATACTCCCCAAGTTAACACGCCGAAGCCAGCCTGGTTCCGCCGCAAGCTTACCAGCACTATTCCTGGCGTTGGAAAGCGCCGTAACCAAGATCGATCGACCTAGCTACGTCGTCCTCGTATTTGACATTGAGTTTGCATGGGTCGAAAAGTGGAAAACAAATCAACTCTTTGTCTTCATTCATACCCATCGATCCAAAACTTCTATACCCCTGAGCCCAGTAAACCTTGGCCATCGTGGCTTCTCTGTTGACCGAAATCTCTAGGCGGTGCCCCTTCGCGTGTTTGTATTTTCCCACCAACCTTTGCTGCATCTCCTCAGGTACCGCGCCAGGGATATCCGGAATTTCGCCTCGCAGCAAAGCATCTTCTACGATTTGAGCAACCCGGCCAGGGCTGAAGTCGTCGTCGTTGCAAAGCACGGCGACAAAGGCTTTCTTTTTGGGGTAGCGGCGCATTTCCGAAACAAAACCTCGAACCGAACCACTATGGGATTGAGTCAACAGCCCATCTTTGTCCGAGATTCGCCAACCAAAGGAATAGTCGCTAGGGCCGGGCTTGAAGAGTGCTTTGGACGCTTTCGAGGAAAGCAGCTTTTTCTTCTGCAAGGCTTGGTTCCAGCGCCAAAGATCCCAAACATTGCTTACCGCTCCGCCCATGCCTTGGTACTGAAACCCGTACTCACGATAGGGGTGTTCCAGAGCGGTCCGCGGTAAACCTTTGGTGGAATAGCCCGTTGCAACTTGTGCATTCTTGGGCCGTTGACCTCCGGTGAAACAAGCCGTTTTCATTCCGGTCGAACGGAACAAATGCTTGGTGCAAAATTCAGGATAAGTTTGGCCGCTTGTGGTCTGAACAATTCCAGCCAACAACGCATAGCCTTGATTCCAATATTCATGTTTTTCACCAGGCTTATTTTTTGGCCCTCCCTTCAGGAAGGAAGCAACCACAGGCTTAAGTTCAAAACCAGCGCCAAAGGAATTCGATCCAGGGATGCCCGAAGTGTGATGAAGCAAATGGCGGATGGTAATTTTCTTCGACGAATCCGGCACCCCCGGTAAGTGCTTGGAAATGGGGTCATCAAGCTTCAATTTTTTCGAGTCCATCAATAGGCAAATCGCGGCGCCAGTGAACTGCTTGGTAACCGATGCCAATTCAAAAAGAGTGTTCGCAGTGTTGGCTTCCTTTTTTTCACGGTTGGCGTAACCGACTCCATACGCCACTCGGACCTCTCCTTTCACAGCCCCTAATACGGTGCCGGAAAAGCCATGGTATTTCAGCTTCTCAAGGGCTTGGACAAGTTCTTTGGATTCACTGTGTTTCGAGATGAACTGATCTGGGTCTTGCGCTTGTTGTGCATGGCCGTAAACCGCAGATAAGAAAACGAAGTATGCAAGTAGAAAGGTGGGGAGTATTCGTGTCATGCAAGGAATTGGTTTCTATGACGTAGTCGCATTGCAGCAGTTTTTGAATCCTTTACTGAACAAATCGCCGCGCTGACTGCCAAGCCAAATTTTCGCGGCACAGATTCCACATTATCAGGCGTAATTCCACCGATCGCCAGCACCGGCACGCGCGCAAAAATTGCGGCGCGGGTGACGTCGTCGGCGGATTGGGCACGGAGATGAGGTTTGAGCGCGGTCGAAAACATCGGCCCAAAGCCGACGTAGTCCGCTTGCTGATCGGCGGCGTCTTCCAGCTCGTCGAGCGAGTGAGTGGACATGCCCACCCATTGATGGGGGGCCAGCAGTTGGCGCGCTTCGGCGATCGACATGTCCTCCTGCCCCAGATGCACGCCCGCGGTCTGCAGTTCGGCGGCGGCGTCGACGCGATCATTGATGATCAACGGCACTCGCAGCTGCCCGCATTCCTCCTGCACGATTTTCGCCCAAGCCAGAAAATCGGCGTCGGTCATTTCCTTTTCGCGCAGCTGCACCGAGTCGACGCCGCCAGCCACCGCCTCGCGCAGCAGGTGCAACGGCTCCTCGCGGCACAATTCCCGAGTCAATAACAGGCACAAACGCATCTTCGGTGCCGAATTCGGTGTGGGATTTGACCAACCACTCATCCTGTGCATGATAGAGAACCGGGCTCCTTCCTTTACTCCTACCCTCGATTCGATGGCAAAATTTCATTGGTTGATGGCGGCTTCGGCCGCTTCCCTCGGCGCACTCACCAGCGCCACTGCTTCCGCTCAAATCACTGGCAGTCAAGCAGACTGCCCCGCCGACGCCGCTGAGCCATGAAATTCACGTCAATCAAACCATGCCGGGCATGCAGTTCAAGCCGAGCGTGGCCTATGCCGCAGATGGTAGTGCGTGGTTCGCGTGGGAATCGCACGGTCAAGATGGAAGTGGTTCGTCGGTGGTTGCGCGCCAATTTGCGCTGCGCGATGGCCGCTTTGTTGCTAACGGCGCCGAAATTCCGGTCAATGGTCAGCGCCAAGGCGATCAATGCATGCCGGTTTTGGCCGCCAACTCAAGCGGCGACGTGCTCGCGGTGTTTGCCGATCAACTTCCGGAAGAAGCAGATGGGCTCGCGCGTTTTGAAATTCGCGCACGTTCGTTGGCCAAGGCTGCGGTGCTGGAATCCGAGATTGATTTCACTAACCTGCCGTTGGCGTCGTCGACCAGCGAAGATTTTGCATTGGCGTCTTCGGTTGGCGAGGACTTTGCCATTACCCAGCCCGGTTCCGGTTCGGACACCTTGCCCAGTTTGACGACGCTGCCCGACGGTCGCTTTTTAGTGAGTTGGGCCCGCGCTCATGCCGGTGACTCCAGCGGTGTATGGGCTCGCCACCTCAACGCCGACGGCACCCCGGCTGGCGCTGAATTCCGCCTGAGCAAAGACTCGACTGCCATCGAGCCCAGCATTGCGACCTTTGAAAACGGCGACTTTGTTGCCACTTGGTTGGTGCAGCACGCCCAAGGTTATGCGGTGGAAGCTGCGCGTTTTGATTCCCAAGGCAAGCGCAAGCACTTCAACCTCGTTGCTACTCCTGAAGATGGATGGAAGAGCGGCGCCGCCGTCGTCACTTCAGGCGATGGTCATTACCTGATCGCTTTCAACAGCGAGCGCCCAACCGATGCCGATGGCGCCGCTGGCGGGGTCGATCGCGACATCATGCTTCACCGTTTCACGGCCGAAGGCGAATTGCTGGCCGTGGAAAATGGAACTGGCCAAATCGAGGGCCGTCAATTCCTCACCGCGGCCACCGGTGCCCAACGACTGGTCTGGACTAACCAAGGCGACATCGCATTGGCCTGGGACGGCGACGCTGGTTTGGGAGATTCCAGCGCAGCTCACCTCAGTCTGCATCGCAGCGGTGAAGCCATTGCGGGCAGTGATGCCATCGCAGCCCGGGCAGACCTGAGAAACCCAAAGGCTGCGATCCTCGATTTTAATGGCGAAGACCACGCCGCCATCCCGCCGATTTGGGATCCGAACTGGACGCCGCAAGACCGCCTGATGCTGCCTGCAACCTCCGGCGACTTCGGCTTCGAAGCGATTCCAGGAACTGGCTGGACACCGCCAGATCCGGAAATGGCAATTGGACCGGATCACATCATCGGTATCGTCAACGGTCGGATTGCTTGCTTTAATCGCACCGGCACCGAGCTGTGGGGACAGAAAATCGAATCCAACGGCTTCTGGGGCAACCAAGGTGCTGGCGGATTTGTCTTTGACCCTGAAAGCTGCTGGGACCCGCACGCACAACGCTTCCTGGCGATGGCTTGCGAACGTACTGGCGGCCGTTCCTACTTCTTGTTCGCCATCTCCAAAGACGATTCGCCGACCACTTCCGGCGATTGGCACAAGTACCGCTGGGACGTGACTTCGATTTCCGGCGACGACATCGATTCGCCCAACATGTCGCTGAGCAACGACACCATCATGCTCACCGCCGACTTTTTTGGACCGGACAAGTACCTGATCTACTTGATCGACAAGGCTTCGGTTTTGAGTGGCGGTACTGCAACGACTACTCATGAATTGATCACGGGTAGCCAGCAGCAATCGATGGGCATTCCGGTGGTGCAAGACGACACCGGCACGCTGTTCATCGCGCAAACCACCGAAAACTCCAACAACACCACGGTGATTCTGCACGCAATCACCGATCCGTTCACCAGCTACAACCGCCAAACCTACACCGTTGCGGTCGAGCCTTACACCTACCCGGCGCACCCGCCGCAAAAAGGATCTTCCTCGAAGCCGTACTTGTTTGAACCGCGTATCTGGAGCTGCGCCCAAGCTAACGACGCAATTTGGGCGGTGCATCACGTCGACAATTCTCGCTCGCGTGCGCGTTGGTACCAATTCGACCTCAATGGCTGGCCTAGCGGCGGCAATCCCGCGGTGCACCAATGGGGCGAAATTGATTTGGGCGGAGGCATCTACACCTTCTTCCCGTCGATCGCCGTCGACATGGACGACAACGCGGCCATCACTTACGCCCGCTCTTCCAGTAAAGAGTACATCTCAATGGGTCGCGCCGTCCGCGCATCGACCGACCCGCTCAACGAATTCCGCCCAGGCCAAGTCGTACGCCTCTCGTCCAACTCCCACACCAGCGGACGTTGGGGCGACTACTCCGGAACCCAAGCCGACCCCGCGAACGCCAACACCTTCTGGGGCCACCACGAGTGGACCAATGGCAGCACCGGCTCCTGGCGAACCTGGATTGCCCGCTACGACATCCAGCCCACCGAGTTCGATCTAACAGAACTCACCCTGACCGCCGGAACCACCGCCGTTCTCGAATCCACTGGCGCACCAGCAGGTGCCCGCGTCTACTTCGCCTACACCACCGACGGCAAAGGCCTGCACGAGGTCTCCGCGCTCAGCACCACGCTTAGCCTAGAGAACCCAATCCTAATCGGCTCCGCAATTGCCGACGCCTCCGGCACCGCCACCGTCAGCAAATTCATCCCCAACGCCGCCCAAGGAATGAAAGTCTGGATCCAAAGTGTGATCTACGGTCGAACCTCCACCGTCTACCCCATCGACATCCAGTAACCCGGATCTAATCCATGCGTTGTTCCGTGGCCTCGCCCCGAGCCCAAGAAAGACCGGCAAGCCATTCAGATGCGCCCCGTACCCGAGCCCACGGAACAACCACCCCATTCACCCACCCGCAAAAGTTTCTTTGGCGGCGGAACAGAATGATCCTGTGTGCTGGCATCGACCTTGCCTCGGCAGCGACCCGGGGACCGGCGCAGCCGGCCCTGCGGAGCAGGGAGCGCCGAGGCAAGGTCGATGCCACCCCCACAAAAACCAATCCCCACCGCAAAAAACAAGCGCCACGCTGACCAGAGCGAGGCGCTAAATCAACAGCAGCTAATGCCGCTAGTTGAGTAGAAGATCTAAGGGGATGCTTTGAGGTTTCTTACGAAACGCGCTTTTGATCGGAACTAGGGTTAATGTTCCGATTCTTATCCTTCTTGAGTCCGTCCAAGAACGCAGTTCTGTCAGCGGTGCTGAATAGTCGCACCTTGGACCCGCACTCCACGCAGAAGGAGTCATCGATGCTTTGCAGGAAACGAACGTACTCCCGGCAGGATGGGCAGTACTTTTTCGTGTTGTAGTAATGGACGTTCGCATTCATGGCTGGGAACCGTTTGCGAGGGACTAAAGAGCTTGAGGGAGCGCCAGAGGCACTCGTCCTACAAAAAAACATAGGTCCGATATGGGGTGGCCGTTGCCAATTCTCCGTAAATATTTTCTCAAGTTTTCAGATTTTTTAGGAACCCGCAAATTGGAAATGCAGTGGCGGTAAGGGTTTGGGCCAGTCTTTTACCAGTGAGACAAAGCGATAGGCTTGTCTCAATTGCAACTTCGTTCCTAAGTCTAGGATTTTCGTTGCCGCGCCTATTGGGGCGCCTGCTCCAGTGCCCAGCGCGCGTGTTCACAGACCACTGGGTCGGTCTCGCCCGCTAGCAGTTGGCGCAGTTCCGATTCACCGCGCAATTCGCTTTGGAATCCTCGATTTTGGATGGCCAATTTCCCCTCGCCGTCGCCGTCGCCGTCGCCGTCGCCGTTGCTGGGCGCCCGCCGTAGGTTGCCGAGCACGATGCTGGCGTTGCGCTTGATTCCCTGTAGTCCGGTGCGGCGTATGGGGCTGCCAGCGAAAGCAGTGCGGAACTCGTCTTCGCTGAGCGCCAGCAAATCTTCGAGGCGGAATTGGTCCAGCGCTTCCTTCCGACCCCAGTGGCCCCCGTGGTCGCTGGCTTGATGACCAAAGGGGCAAACCTCGGAGCAAAGGTCGCAACCAAAGACCCACTCGCCGATTTGGGGGCGCAGATCCTCCGGGATACTGCCGCGGTGCTCAATCGTCAGGTAGCTGATGCACAACCGTGCGTCGAGTTGATATTCGTCGGTCAGTGCACCGGTTGGGCACACGTCCAGACAGGCGGTGCAACTGCCGCAACTTGCCCACCGCGGCGAGGGTCGGCTGTATTCAGGCAACTCCACATCCAGTAGCAGCTCCCCAAGGATCACCCACGGGCCATCGGTCGGATCGAGCACCAACGTGTTTTTACCCCGCCAGCCGACACCACCCAAAAACGCATATTCCCGTTCCAACAATGGCGCTGCATCGGTGCAAGCGCGGAAGCGTTGAGCCATGCCAGCAGTTCGCAAACGCTTGCCGAGTCGCTCCAATTTTTTACCGAGCAGATTGTGATAGTCGCGACCGATGGCATACCGAGCGACGCGGCCGCCACCTTGGAAGCCGTCGGCGGGGCGGTGGTAGGGCAGGGCGAACAAGGCAATGCTGCGGGTCCAATCCTTCCAGTCGCGGGGATTGGCCATCACCGGACGAGCGTTGGCCAGGTACTTCATCTCGCCATGGCAGCCGTCGTCCAGCCACC
>CAZMDZ010000119.1:0-10132 GCA_964565175.1 uncultured Planctomycetales bacterium | reverse complement strand
GACTTGCGGCACGTCTCCCACCCCGCCTTGGGAGCGGCGGATCTGCGAGACTGCTACCTGCTTCAACTAGAGGCACTGCCCGGCGAGCATCGCAATGCCGAGTTATTGGTCCGCGATCATTTCGACGAATTGCTCGCCAACAAGCTGCCGCAAATCGCCGAATCAATGGGCTTGGAGATAGACGGCCTTCGCGAGGTGATCGAAGAAATTAGCCACCTCGATTCACGGCCACTCACCGACTACGTGCCGGATCATGCCGTCACCATTTCGCCTGCCGTCATTGTTGAGCTGGTCGGCGAAGAATACCAAGTGCGCTTAGTGCGTGAAGGTCTACCCGAACTAAGCCTAAGCCAAGCGGCACGCGAAGCCCTCGACAAGGCCAAGACCGACAAAAAGCTGCACGCATATCTGATGAAGAAGTTGGAGCGTGCTCGCTGGTTCCTGGATGCGGTCAACCACCGCCGCGAATCGCTGCTGAAGATTTCTACCGCCATCGTTCAACGCCAGCGCGAATTCCTCGACTACGGACCCCAGCGTTTACGGCCACTGAAGATGCAAGAAATCGCCGACGCCGTCGGTGTGCATATTTCCACCATCTCCCGTGCCATTCGCGGCAAATTCGCGCAAACCCCTCAAGGCATCTTGCCGCTCAAGTCCTTTTTCTCGGGCGGGCAATCCACCAGCCGCGGTGGGCAGCGCTCGAGAGTGGCGATTCAGGAGCGGATCAAAGAAATCGTCGACGCCGAAGACCGCCGCTCTCCGCTTTCCGACGAGGAAATAGCCCGGGTTTTGCGGGAAAGAGATGGCATCAAGGTAGCCCGGCGAACGGTAACCAAGTACCGCAAGGCGATGGAGATTCCCTCATCGACCATGCGCAAGTCCTACTAACGCCGCAGCTGACTGGTATGATACGCGGCTAATCCGCCAACAGCCGATGCCTAACGTAAAAGCGAATCACGTCCGCAAGGGTCAAGTCCTGGTTCTCGACGGCGAACTCTACGTCGTCACCGACCATGAGTTCCGCAAGCCTGGAAAGGGCTCGTCCTTCAACCAGATTAAGTGCAAGCAAATCCATACTGGCTCCTTCAAAGCGATGAAGTTGAGCTCGGATGAGATTTTGGAAGTTGCCTTCCTGGAAACCCGCCCGTGCAACTACTCCTATGCCGAAGGCGACAATTTTGTCTTCATGGACAAGGAGAACTACGAGCAATACTTCCTTGGCGCCGACTTGGTTGGCGACAAGATGAAGTACGTGCGTGACAACCAAGAGGTGGCGGTGACCTTTTATGAAGGCACTGCGCTTTCAGTAGAACTTCCGTCGCACGTCGTACTCAAAGTTACCGAAGCTGAGATCTCGGCCAAAGGCGACACTGTCACCAACGACAAAAAGGGCGCAGTATGTGACACCGGATTGGAAGTGCGCGTACCGCCCTTCGTCGAAGCCGGTGAGTGGATCAAAGTACACACCGAAACCGGCGATTTCCTCGGTCGCGCGGACGGCCCCGAAAACTAAATCTTTCGCCTAAGCCTGTTCAACAGGTTTACAGATACGCCGGTTCCCGGCTAGCGACGCAACCACGAGTGTGCGAGCTTGCCGGTGCCGGCGTAAAGCGTTTCATCCGGTGCGACGAACAACAGGTTGGACGCACGCGAGGTATAAGCACAGGCGAAAGTTTCCGCCTGTTGGGCAAAGCGACTGATGTCGTGCGCTTCCCAAAACAAGCTTCCCCAGTAGGGGTTAAAAGCACCGGAAACGCGGTTTGCCAAATCGTCAATGCTATTGTTCAGCCGCTTCAATTCGTCACGTTTGCGCGCAACTTCCTGCAACAAGAAGTTCCGGGCTTCTTCGTAATCTTCGACTGCGATTTGAGTCCCTTCCAGCACGACGCCTTCTTCGGTGCGGCTGCGTTCCATCGCGTTCAACGCAAATTTCATCCGGGCGATTTCACGGGACAATGCTTTGCGTAAAGTCCGCATGCCTTCCACTTCTTGAATCGCCAAGCTCCAATTGCGACGCACGATCAAATCGTGTTCGAGTTCCTCAACAATCAAGGCGGTTCGCCAACCGTAATTCTTCTTCGACGTTACGACGTCATCGTAAATATGGTCACCGACAAAGAGGACTTGGTCGGCATGCACGCGGAGGGTTTTCTGGAAGTCGGCTTGATTGCCGCCCGCATAGATTGCTCCCTTTTTCGGCCTTAGTGAAGCTGTATCCTCGACCTTGCCACCGACAACTTTAAAGAAGGGTGCGTCTTGAGTGAAGAAGCCAGGCTTGCGCGCAGACACAATAATCCAATCAAAGAAACTCTGCCAATCTTGGTAGCCGCGACCAGCCTCCCCGAGCAGCAGTTCGAGCAAAACTTCCGTGTGCTCAGGTTCACTGTTGGTAAGCAGAAAAACCCGTTTGCCCAGGGAGCGCAAACGGTGCAACATTGCTGGCAGCTCTGGATCCAACGTTACATAGCGAGCTGGATCCTTTCGAATCGCTCCCTTGATCGACCCGTCTTGATGGGACAAATCTGTGCACCGACGAATGGTGTCCCAAATCTCTTCGTAGGACTTCACGCTGCCGTCCGCCCATAGGTCATGGTGAGCATCGAAGTGCTTGACCGCGTTGGCGAACAAATTGACCTCCGGCAGCGAAAACAGAGTGTCGACCGGCGAGAAGCGAGCTTTTTCTACGCCGATGCGCTGCTCCCGATAAACCTTAGCCAGCTCTTTGCGGCTCAACTCTTCCATGCCATGAAAGCCGTGACCGACGTAACCATGACGGTCCAACTTCAAGATGTTGCCTTCCTTGCGGTCGACCACCAATCCGCGCATGGCAAACGCGGTTTCACTCTTCGAAACTTTGAACTTCTTTGGAAATCCCGCTTGGGACAGTTTTTTCAACACCACCTGTAGAGTCAGGCGGTCCATCTCGTCTTGCTTGTAGCGAGCCAAGGTGTAATCCAAATCGAAGCCAACCACCTTGATGTGGCTGAAGTCTATATCTCGATTGACGTAGACCAAGCGCTCTTCCGGTGCAAAAAGGCTACTCAAGCCTCGCATCAGCTGGCCGATGGTTTCGTTCTTTGGCGAATTCGGGGAGTTGTCCATGCAGTCGGTTACCCGCCTTCCCAAACGCCGACGGGGCGGCTAGCCTAACAGCTCCGGTGCATCGCCGGAACCACTCAATGGCACCACGCCCTACGGTTTTCCTCGATCGCGACGGCACCATCCTGCGGGAGGTGCCGTACTTAGCCTCCGCATCCCAAGCCGAGCTGCTGCCGGGTGTCGCAGAATCGCTCGCCCGCCTCCATCGGGCTGGCGCTCAATTAATCGTCGTCTCCAATCAATCGGGCATCGCTCGCGGCTTGCTCGACGAGGGCAACTTGGTAGCTATCCAAAACCAAATCGACCTTGCGCTGGAAAAAGTTGGTGGCCGCATCGACGGTTACTATCACTGCCCACACCACCCGGCGGTTGGGGTTCCCCCTCAGCGCCGCCGTTGCCGGTGCCGCAAGCCGCTTCCAGGATTGATGGAGCGCGCCGCCCAAGACTTCGACATCGACTGGAAACGAGCGGCAGGGATCGGTGATGACGTCCGTGATTTACAGGCATTCGCAGCGGTGGGAATTCCGTCGGTATTGGTTGGAACGGGGAAAGGCCGACAAGCCAGGCAAAAGTTGGCAGAAGACGGTAAAGATCCAGATTTGTATGTTGGCCACTTAGCCGAAGCTGTCCCCTGGCTCTTGCACCAGACCGGCTTAAAGGGCTAACCGATTTCACTCGCCGAAACCGGAGAATCGCCCTTACCTGCAAGGATTTTTGACCAATTGAATCTGTTTTTTGCAGACTTCAATTGCTAGCATTCAACTGTAATGTTTTCCCCTCACGAAGCCGCCAGGGTGTTTGTGTTTGGCCACAATCCGGATATGGATTTGTTGGACCTGATGCGCCTCTGGTTGCCTCAGTGGAGTTTCGAAAGCCAGCAAGGGGCGATGGCCACTTGGCTGGACAAGCTGTGGAGCGCACCACCGACCAGCGGTCTGGTCCTCTTCCTCGAAAGCATGGAGAGTGCCGAGATCCAAGTGGTCAATGCTTGGTTGCAAAGCCATTCGGATTTCCCAGTGCTTGCCATTATCGGCGGTCGCGGATTGTTAGGCGCGGAAGACTTGCTTCAGCACCCTGGGTGCAAGCTCCTGCCTTTGCCATGGACGGTCTCGGGTCTACGCCAAGTCTTGGGCGTCACTCGCCGACCAGGCCAAGCTGATTTCGAAAAAAAAGAAGGCAGCCTCGACCCTAGCGAAGCAGATGATTGCTCCTCCAGTCGCGACACTGTGGACGAAGGAGATAGCGAAAGCAAGCCGACTGGACCAGATGGAATTCGGAGTCCGAATTACTCGCATTCTGGCGGGGCAGGATTCACGCCGTGTCGGCCAGCATCCGAATTGGCCGAGCGCACCCCACCAACCGAGCGACTGCTGCCGCCCGCAACAGAGCCATCCGTGTCGTCGCCAAAAGATCAACCGCTTCCGCAGGCCAAGCCTGCCAACAGGCCGAAAAACGATCCCCCTCAGATTTCCAACTCTGGAAATGGAATTGCTTCTGCCCCCGCCTCCCAACATACCGCTGCCTTCGGCGGTGAGTTTTTGGACGGCCTCGTCGAGCGCTTTCGGGATCCGCTTGCCAGCCTTTCCGGCTACCTGCAAATGCTGGGCACCGAGGGCGAACAAGACCATCCCTTTCTCCAGCCAGCGCTCCGAGCCGCCAAAGAAATTGAGACGGCTCTAGAGGCGCTCTACTTGGCTTCCGATTCCCATCCAGCAAAAGTCGGGCGAATTAGCGGTGAGCATTTGGCAATCGAAGCTCTCAAGGAAGCGCAACGATCGGGCATGGATGTCCAGTTGGCATTAAGCGAAGACTTCCTCTTGCGCACCGACCAAGACTTAGTTCGTGCCGCGTTGCAATGTTCTCGTGCACTGCTCAGCCTTTTTGGTGGTGCCGGCAACAGCGAACTTGTGCTTCACTGTAAGCGCAACAACGACTGGGCGGCCTTGCAATGGCAACTGGCGTACCCGGTCCATCCGGATCGTGCAGGCAATAACCCGCCGCCTCCCTTCCTTAGCTTATTACTGCAACGCTTTGCCGAAAAGCTAGGCGCGCAGCCGGTGCTGAAAACGACAGCACATAAAGTCCCTCAGATCGTGGGCTTAGCTTGGCCAGCGGCAAGCACTTTGTCGCCGGTCCGCTAGTTCATCAATCGATCTGATTGCCGGCACTTTATGCGGCGATACCAATGCCGCCGTAATTGAAGTACAGCAGCAGGTGGTAAATGAACAAGATTTGGTACAGAAACAGGACCAAGATGACCCCGCGGCGACCATTGGGGAAGTTCTTCAGCATACAGAACAAAACCGCGCCCAAGCCTATGCCCAAATTCTTCACCGTTATGAAAGTTCCGGCACCCATATCAAGAAGGCTCTGAGCCACAGGATTCCCCTCGGCGCCACCTCGCTGAAGATAAATCAAGGTGAAGTGCGCATCTAAAAGGTTGAGGGCAAGGAATGCACTCAAAATCCCCCAAACCGGCAAGGAATAGATGTCGACGTAGGTACGCTCACCACCCTCTTTAAAGGGCACACCTTTGCGTTTGCCGCCAAAAAAGGAATACCGAGAAATCGCTGGCGTCGGCTTTTGACGTCGGTCTGGACGCTCTACCCCATCTTTATCGATGTAATGACCGGGGCGCGGCGTGGGGTCGGACATGGATGAATTGGCAGGAATCAGTGCGTAGTCTTGATCCGCAACACAGCCGTTGCGGTTAAGAAAAAGATCACCAAGTCGAGCACGATGGATTGATTCTCGATGTAGTACAAATCGTAATCAATGTTCTCGTGAATCGGAGCTTTTCGTGCTTCAGACACCTGCCAAAGCCCAGTAATGCCCGGCTTGGCGTCGAGGCGCAGCCGGTCGATCGCCGAGTAAGACTCAACGATAAACGGCATTTCTGGCCGCGGCCCGACCAAGGACATTTCCCCGCGCAGGACATTGAGAAATTGCGGGACTTCGTCCAGAGAACAAGCGCGAAGGAACCGACCGACCTTAGTGACCCGCGGATCCTTCTTGCTGTCTGGCGAAACAGCGTCCCCACACATTTCGGTATACATGGTGCGGAACTTGAGCATACGGAAAGTCCGTCCGCCCAAGCCAACCCGAATTTGGCTAAACAAAATCGGTCCAGCTGATTCGCGCTTAATCAACCAAGCAATCAGAATCAGCAACGGAGCACAAAGAGTGAGAATGACTAGCGCCGCAGTGAGGTCGATCACCCGTTTTCCAGCGCGATACAATGGACGCACCGGATCTTCGGACGGCGTGATCAAGGGCACCGAATCCAAGTTGTCGACGGTGATCCGCCGCGAGAAAAAGTGGTAAAGACGCGGCACCACTTGGTACTCAATGCCGATGTCTTCTAAGCGGCTGCAAAGATCCACCAACTCGTCTTCATCCATCAATGGCGCAGCGACAAACACGCGCGAAATTTGGTGGGCTTGTTTCAGCCGGGCAAAGTCTTTGCGCCCCCCAAGAATGGGATAACCGCGCAGCTTCTCTTCATGCCGACTGGGGTCGTCGTCGAGGAAGCCAACGAAGTGGTAGCCCAAAGTGGGAAACAACCGCAGCTTCTTTTCGATCCGCAATGCCATCGGGCCGGTGCCAAAGACGGCCACGTTGGTATTGCCGAATCCCTTGGCGTGAAACCAACTGAGGATCTGGAAAGCAATGCCACGCTGCAACACGGTGACCAAGAAGATGGCGGTGAAAACCACCAGGAACAACACCCGAGAATACTCAAGGATGTTTTTGTCGAGGTAGAGCAGCTCGTGCAGCGGTTGCAGGAATTGGTAGATGAGGTTGCTCTGTTCCTCTTCTCCATCCTGTTTGCGCAAAAAGAGGATCGCCGTACAACTGACGAAAAACGACGCCACTACCGCCTTGAAAATAGACTGGTATTCCTCGACATTTAGGATCGATTTTCGCCATCGATAGAGGCCAAATGCCCAAAAGCAGCCAAGCGTGATGCCGGTAATCAGCACGAAAACCTGGCCATAGGAGGCCATTGTGGTATCCGAAAATAGTCCCGACTCCATCCAGCGGAAGAAGGTCAACCCCAAGATGCAGCTGAGCAGCACCATCAAACCATCCACCCATACCTGCAGAATGATAAAGCAGGTATCGAAGTTGGTCCGGAACCACTTCATGGATTCAATTCGGGGGAAGAGAGGGGAACGGCGGCGGAAAGGCACCGGTCCCAGCTTAGCGCAACGACCTTAGGCGCGTAAACTCCCGCCCAGCCTTTCGGCGGTCTGAGTAACCTTCTTCAAAAATTTCTGCTCGTCCTTGTCCGAAAGGGTGCGATCAGGCGCCCGCAGCACCGCGTGGAAAGCCAAGCTACGCTGGTCTACGGCCAAGCTGCCACCTTCAAATAAGTCGAACAACTCCAGCGATTCAAGGGTCTTGCCCCCGGCCTTACTCAAAGCTTGCTGGACTTCACCAAATGCCACTGATTTCGGCAAGGCCAGGGCAACATCGACCTTAATCGCAGGGAATTTGGACGGCGCCTGGAACTTAGCTCGACGCTTCTTGCTCACTTCCAGCAGGGCCTCCATGTGGAGGCAGATAGACATCAGCGAGCCGGGTTCAAAACCGAGCTCCTTGGCCAATGCTGGGTGTACCGCGGCCACCCATCCGAGGTCTAAGGGCAATTGCAAAGCGCGGCTGGGGTGAGCCCAAGCCGGTGCTGGCAGCTCCTCTTGCCGGCCCCCTCGCAGGCTGCCAATCCCGACGGTGCGAAGCAAATCATCGACTACGGTTTTGGCCTTACCAAAAGCACTCGCCGGTCCATGCCCGGCTTCACTTGCTGGCTGCCAAAGCACGGCAGCGAGCCAACGCTTTTCACGAGGCAAGGCGTCGCCATCTGGCTCATACCCTTTGCCGATTTCGAACAAGCAACCATGCGGAAATTCGCGGCGGTTGCCGCCGACCTGATCCAACAAAGAGGGAATCGGATCGCGCCGAATCAGCCGCAGCCCTTCCTGAACTGGATTGTCGACAAGAGCAAACTCGGACATTTCGATGCCCATTCGCTCCGCCCAAGAATCTTCCAGAAAGGTGTACCCCTGCGTCTCGAATGCTTGATGGGCTCCAGCCATGCGAGCACTCAAGCGGCGGCACATTTCGCGCATTTCATCTTTGCGCGGCACTTCCACGGGGGCCATCAGCGGCTCGGGCTTGATGTTGTGGTAGCCAGCCAAGCGCCCGACTTCCTCCACCAAATCAATTTCGGTAGTGACATCTTTGGTTGCGCGCCAAGACGGCACCGTCACGCTCAAATCTTCACCTTGCTCGACTACGCCAAAGCCAAGACGCTGAAGAATGTCCAACATGCGCTCGGCGGTCAACTCCAAGCCAAGAAGTTTCGCGGTGCGCTGTGGGTGGAACTCTAATTGGATCTGCGGCGCGCGATCGTCCCCGGCCTTCAGAACAGGTGCAACCACCTTTGCCTGTGGGCGAATTTCGGCGAGCAAGTAGGCAAAGCGGCGCAACGCCTGCATCGCGTACTCCGGGTCCAACGATTTCTCGAATCGCGCCGAAGCCTCGGTACGCAATGCAAGACGGTGCGAGGTCCGGCGAACCCGAGTCGGATGGAATACAGCAGACTCCAGCAAGATGTTTTGGGTGCCTTCGGTCACCTCGGAGCTCAAGCCTCCCATGACCCCGGCCAAAGCGACGGCTTTTTCACCATCGGCGATCACCAAATCAGTGGGCTGCAAGTTACGATCCTGGTCATCCAAGGTCCGCAGCACTTCGCTCTGGTTGGCAGCGCGTACGCGGATCTTATTTCCCGTGATCTGATCCAAGTCGAAGGCGTGGGTAGGCTGACCGATTTCCAGCAGGATGTAGTTAGTCAGGTCAACCAAATCATCTAGAGGGCGCTGACCGACCGCATTGAGTCGCCGTTGCATCCACTCGGGTGCTTCCTTCGGCGGACCATCTAACTTCACCCGCAAGCCCGCGTAAAAAGCACAACCGTCAGGGTCCTTAAGATTGATCCGCACCCCGTCGCCAGCACCGCTGGCATCGACAGTTTCCAGCTCTGCCATCGGCAGAGGCTTAAGATCGCGCTCAAGGATGGCGGCCAACTCTCGTGCAAATCCGTAGTGCCCCCAAAGATCAGGACGATGAGTCAGCGATTTGTTATCCAACTCAAAAACATGGTCGAGTAGGCCCATGTACTCGACTAACGGAGTTCCAACTGGGGCATCGTCCGCCAGCTCCATGATTCCCTCATGGCTGTCCGACAGTTCGAGTTCCCGCTCCGAACAAATCATGCCTCGCGATTCAACCCCGCGCAGCTTGGCCTTTTTAATTTTGAAGTCACCAGGTAACTTGCTGCCGACGGGAGCAAAGGCGATCTTTAAACCTTTGCGCACGTTGGATGCTCCGCAAACTACGGCCACCGATTCACCGGCACCATAATCCACTTCAGTCACCGACAGCTTGTCCGCTTGCGGATGAGGGCCGCATTCGACGACGTGACCAACAACCACGTCCTGAATGGCTTCGCCGAAGATCTCCATGCCTTCGACTTCCGCTGTATGAAGCGAAAGCAACTCAGAAACGCGCTCCGCAGAGACATCGCTAAGGTCGACGTAATCGTTCAGCCAATTGAGGGAAATTTTCATGCACGTGCGGGGTTAGGCCACCAGCTTTTTGGCGGCAGTTGTGCGAGCAACTAAGCGGGGAACTAAGCGGGGAACTGGCCGAGAAAACTCAGCGATCCGCTCATGAACCAGCGAATGTCTGCGATGCCATAGCGAAGCATGACGATGCGCGACAAGCCAAGCCCAAAGGCGTAGCCGCTGTACTCATTGGGATCCAAGTCGCAGGCGCGGAGCACATTTGGATGCACCAGACCGCCCGGCATCAGTTCAATCCAGCCGGAGCCCTTGCATACTTTGCACCCGCCCTTACAGAACGGACAACGCGCGTCGAGTTCGAAGCCTGGCTCGACGAACGGAAAAAAACCGGGACGCAGCCGGGTTTCCAATTTGCGGCCCATGACCCCTTCGATCAGGGTGTTCAT
>CAZMDZ010000118.1:2831-10165 GCA_964565175.1 uncultured Planctomycetales bacterium | reverse complement strand
CCCACTCACTCTAGATCCCATCCACCGCAACAACCAATCCACCAAAAAGGGGGGGGTAGTGTGATCTTCTCTGGGTTTCTGGAATCGTCTCGCGGCAGCGACTCGGGGACCGGCGCAGCCGGCCCAGCGGAGCGTGGAGCGCCGCGAGACGATTCCAGAAACCCACACATGAACAAAAAAAATGGACAGAGCATCCAAAGACACTCTGTCCAGAATCCAACAAATCAAGAATCTAAACCAATCCCTGATCCATCATCGAATTAGCAACCTTCAGGAACCCAGCAATATTAGCACCATTGACGTAATTCCCAGGAGTTCCATACTCCTCAGCAGCATCGAAGCAGGAAGTATGAATGCTGTTCATGATCCCCTTCAAGCGATCATCAACTTCTTCACGAGTCCACGCTAAGCGCTGGGAGTTTTGACTCATTTCCAGACCGGAAACAGAGACACCACCAGCGTTCGCAGCTTTACCCGGACCGTAAAGAATGCCCTTCTCGAGGAAGATGTCGACGCCATCGGCGGTGGTCGGCATATTCGCGCCTTCGGCTACCAGGCCGACGTTGTTCTTCATCAAATTCTTGGCATCGTTGACGTTGATCTCGTTCTGGGTTGCAGACGGGAAGGCACAGTCAGCGTTGACCGCCCAAAGCGGGTTGTGGTCGAGCGAAGAATCGAGTGCAGTGTAAGTTGCACTGGGGAACTCGTTGGCGTATTCCTTGATGCGGCCGCGACGGTTGTTCTTCAGATCCATGACCCATTCCAACTTCTCTGGCGAGACGCCTTCTGGATCGTGAATGAAGCCGCCGGAGTCGGACACGGTGATCGCCTTGCCGCCAAGCTCGTTGATCTTCTCAATCGTGTACTGAGCGACGTTACCGGAACCGGAAACCAAGCAAGTTTTGCCTTCCAGGGAATCGCCTTTGGTGCCGAGCATTTCGGCGGCGAAGTAAACGGTGCCGTAGCCAGTTGCTTCTGGGCGAATCAGCGAGCCGCCCCAGCTCAGGGCTTTGCCGGTCAAGACGCCGGTGAACTCGTTGCGCAGGCGCTTGTACTGGCCAAACATGTAGCCGATTTCGCGGCCACCTACACCAATATCACCAGCGGGTACGTCGGTGTTCGGGCCGATGTGGCGCTGCAACTCAGTCATGAAGCTCTGGCAGAAGCGCATCACTTCGTTGTCGGACTTGCCCTTCGGATCGAAGTCACTGCCGCCCTTACCACCGCCCATCGGCAGGGTGGTCAAACTGTTCTTGAAGACCTGCTCAAAGCCGAGGAACTTCAGAATCGAAAGGTTGACGCTGGGGTGGAAGCGCAGACCGCCTTTGTAGGGACCGATGGCGCTGTTGAATTCAACGCGGAAACCGCGCTGAACGTGAATGCCGCCGTCGTCGTCCATCCAAGGGACGCGGAACATCAGAACGCGTTCCGGCTCAACGATGCGCTCGAGCAGAGCCGCATTGCGATACTCGGGGTGGCGCTCGAGGATGGGATTGAGCGAGCCAACAACCTCGCCCACAGCTTGTAAGAATTCCGGTTGATGGGAATCACGAGCTTCTACTTTGGCGAGGAGTTCCTTTACGTAGTCAGACATTTTAGTCGGGTGTCTAGGAGATTATGCTTGCGTGGCGCGGGAGCGAATGTGGGGAGAAGGCTTGGGAATGCCCGAGGGCTTCCTTAATCAGGGTTCTCACAAGTGCCTTTTTTGCACTGTCCACAGCTTCCATTTCCGCCGCAGCTGGTAGGGGTGGCATCGCCGTTCTTGAGGTGCAAGAACGTGAACAAACCGAACAACAATCCCAGGCCAAGGATGCCGAAGAGATGATTCATGCTGTTTGGTGTGTTCTTGCGTGATTAGGGTCCATGGCTGGTTGCCACGGTTTGGAAATCAAGAGGCGCTGCCGAGACCGGCAAAGCCCATGAATGCTAAGGAAAGGCTACCGGCGATGATCATCACCAGCGCGGTTCCGCGAGCCAAGTTTGGAACGTTGGCTCGTTCTGAGTCCTCTCGAATGGAGGCCATCAAGACTAAGGCCAGGGTCAGGCCGAAGCCAGCGCCGAGGGCGAAGAACATGCCTTGCAGGAAGGTGTATTCGCGGTTGGTCTGGAAGATTGCCAGACCGAGAATGGCGCAGTTGGTCGTGATCAGCGGCAAGTAGATGCCGAGTTGCTGGAACAGCGTTGGGCTGAATTTTTTGATCGCAATTTCAACGATCTGGACCAGCGAGGCGATGACGACGATGAACGAGATCACGCGCAGGTATGGCGCGTGCTCGAGCACAAAGTTATTCAGGAACCATGCGCACAACGAGGTGATGGTGAGCACGAAGATGTTCGCCAGGCCCATGCGCAGCGCAGTTTCCACTCGCGCCGACACACCCATGAACGGGCACAACCCAAGGAAGTAAGCGAGCGTGAAGTTATTCACGATCATCGCTGAGATCAGGATCCAGACTAGGTCTCCCATCACGCGGCCCTCCGCTCATCGGTCGGCTTGGCCGCATTGGCCTGCCGTGCCTTCTTCCTTTCCTGGTACCAATTAAGTCCCAGCAGCCAGAAGCCCAAGGTTAAAAAGCCGCCTGCGGGCAGGATCATGACCACCCACGGCTCGAAATTCGGACCCATGACGTTGACGCCCAGCAGCGAGCCAGCGCCGAGCAATTCGCGCACCGAGCCCATCATTAGCAGAGCAATCATGAAGCCGGTTCCGGTTCCAGCCGCATCGAGCAGCGCCCGGCCGACGGGCTTTTTGCTGGCGAACGATTCTTGGCGACCGAGGATCATGCAGTTGACCACGATGAGCGCAATGAAAGCGCCCAGGTCTTTGTGCAGCCCCGGGGCCAGAGCTTCCAAGCTCATGTCGGCCACCGTTACGAAAGTTGCGATGATCAAGATGTAAGTCGAGATCCGCACTTCGTGAGGGATGAACTTTTTCAGCAGCGCAACCAGAAAGCTGGAGCCGCAGAGCACGAAAAACGTCGCCCCGCCCATGCCCAAGCTGTTGGCCACTGAGTTGGTCACCGCCAACGCCGGGCACAAACCCAACATTTGGATCAGCACCGGGTTCTCCTTCCAGATTCCACGGAAGAAGTCTTGATTCGGAGTGGTCTCTCTCACTGGCCAGCCTCCTTCAGATAGGCCTGCAGCATCGGCTGCCAACGCCCATAAGCCTCGTTGATGATTTTGATCACCGCCTTCGACGAGATCGTCGCGCCGGTGATCATGTCGATTTCATTGATGCTGCCACTGCCCGATCCGGGTTTGACGCCAACCAGTGGCGCCTCGGTGCGAGTGAACTGATCGACGAAATCCATGTTCTTTTCGATGGCATCGCCAAGGCCTGGAGTCTCTTTGCTCTCCAACACCTTCATGCCCATCATTTTGTTGGTGCGCGGATCGTAGCCGAAGATGATTTTGACTTGATCCTGGAATCCAGCGCGGTTGTGAACCACGGCAAATCCAACGGCGGCACCGTTGGCGTCACGGCCAAGGAAGACCTTTTCGAAGTCTTTCTCGAGGGCGCCCTCGGGGAGGGCTTCGCTTAATTTGCCATCGACCAGGTACAAGGTGTCGTAACTGGCTGGCTCCTGCAGCACATCACTCACCGCCAGGCGCAGCATCTCGGCTTTGTGAGCCAGAATCGCTGGCTGGGTGGCTTGGTAGACGAAGATCAGCAAGATGCCGGC
The DNA here is from genome assembly GCA_964565175.1 of uncultured Planctomycetales bacterium. Classification (GTDB taxonomy): domain Bacteria; phylum Planctomycetota; class UBA1135; order UBA1135; family UBA1135; genus JACNIZ01. Next base: position 6,479 of record CAZMDZ010000118.1, on the reverse strand, counting down.
GAGCAGGCCTGCAATCGACAAGGTAGCGACAATCCGGAACGACGAGGCTCCGTCATCGGCTCCCTGCGGTGCTTGCGCATTGTCCTGAGCGGCTTGCATGGCATCGTTGTCGACAGCAGCGGTTTTGATGTCGGAACTCATGCCTGACCTCCCTTCTTCGCCCACGGCATCGCGCGTTTTTCCGGTTCAGGTTGTCCGAACACTCGCGGTTGCGTTTTGCGGTTAATGAACGGCACGAATGCGTTCATGAACAAAATCGCGTACATCACGCCTTCCGGCAGGCCGCCCCAGGTGCGGATGACCACGACCAAGAAGCCAATGCCAATGCCGAAGATCCAGCAACCTTTGTGGGTGGTGGGTGAGGTCACCATGTCGGTGGCCATGTACCAAGCGCCCAACATCAAGCCGCCGGAGAACAGCATGAAAAATGGGCTGGCGAAGTTTTCGGAATCGAACAGCCACAAAATGCCAGCGAAAGTGAACACCGACGCCAGGATGCTGGCCGGGATGCGCCAGTTCAAGTAGTTGCGGCTAGCCAAGTAAAGGCCGCAAATCAGGATGATCAGGCCGCCGGTTTCACCGACCGAGCCGCTGGTGGTTCCCAGCAGCAAGTCGAGGAAATCAGTGGATTCCTTTTCGAACTTAAACAAGCCAAGCGGCGTCGCGCCGGTGGTGCCGTCGACGACTTCCGGACTCATCAGCGGCCAGGCGAAGTTGTCGCCGCGCAGCGCCCACCACGAATCAGGCTTGCTCGGCCAGGTGGTGATGGCAACCGGGAAAGCCGCTTGTAGGAAGGCGCGCCCCAGCAACGCCGGGTTGAATACGTTTTGGCCGAGGCCGCCGAAAATCAGCTTGCCGAAGGCAACGCCGAAGAAACCGCCTAAGAAAGCCATCCACAGCGGCATGCCTGGGGGCAGAGTGAGGCCGAGCAAGACGCCGGTGATCACGCACGAGCCGTCGCGCAGGGATTTCTTATTGCCAGCGTAGTATTCGGGGATCAGCGCACCGAGGATCGCGGCAGCTTGAATCAGCAGCGCACTCGGACCAAAAAACCAAAACGAAACCGCCACCACTGGAATTAGGCTGGCGATCACGGTCCACATGATCTTTGGCGTGCTTTCCGGACCCCGCAGGTGGGGGGTGGCACGAACGAGGAATTTCGGGTCACTCATTTCGTCACCTCCTGCTTGCTCGCCTTCGCATTGCTAGCTTTGGCTTCCGCTTCGGCCTTTGCCGCCGCCGCCCGTTCCTTGGCAGCATCGCCGGTCAATTTGGCCCGCGCCACGCTGAAGATATGACTAAGCGGAATCTTCGACGGGCAGACGTACGAGCAGCAGCCGCACAACATGCAAGTATCAAGGTGCAAGTCGGTTTGCATCTCCTTGTACTCCATGTTCAAACCCAGCGCGCCCATTGCCTGCGGGTTGAGGAACACCGGGCAAGCGTCGAGGCAATGGCCGCAGCGTATGCACGGGTAGGTTGCTTCGGGCTTGGCCTCTTCTTCATTCAATACCACCACGCCTGAAGTTCCTTTCAGGATGGGGGTGTCGAGGTTTCCTTGAGCCGGGCCCATCATCGGGCCGCCCATGATCACTTCGGCGGCGTCGTCGGTGAGACCGCCGCAGGCTGCGATCAAATCACGCAGCTTGGTGCCAATCGGCACGATCAGGTTGCGCGGCTTGTTGAGGCCTCGACCGGTGACGGTAATGATGCGCTCGACCAAACCAAGACCGGTTTCAAAGATCTCGGCAATGGTCGCCACCGAAGCCACGTTCTGCACCACCGCGCCGACGTGCATCGGCAAGCCGCCTTCCGGCACCTCGCGGTCGATCAACGCTTTGATCAACATTTTCTCCGCACCCTGCGGGTACTTGACGTTCAAGCCGACAATCTCGATGTCGAGGTCCGGCGGCACCGTCTTGCGCATGATCTCAATCGCATCCGGCTTGTTGTTCTCGATTCCAACGATCGCCTTCTTGACGCCCAACGCTTTCATCATGATGCGGGTCCCCAAATGCACTCGCTCTGGGAACTCCACCATCGAACGATGGTCGGTGGTCAAAAACGGCTCGCACTCGCAACCATTCAACAACACCACATCGATCTGTTGATCCGGCGGTGGCGACAACTTGACGTGCGTTGGGAACGCCGCGCCGCCCAAGCCAACCAGTCCGCCCGCTTGAATTGCACTGAGCAACTGCTTGGCGTCGAGGTCGTGCCAATCCGGAATCATGCGCGGTCGTGGAACCTGCGGCGAATACGGATCCGTCTTGATGTGAATGGCTTCGCTGTACGAGCCATTCGGGTGCGGCGCACGTGCAATCTTGCTGACCGTGCCCGACACCGACGCGTGCAGCGGCACCGACACAAAGCCGCCAGCCTCTGCAATCACATCGCCGCGCTCGACGTGGTCCCCCTCGCGCACCAACACCACCGACGGAGCGCCGATGTGTTGGCTGAGCGGCAGGATGACCTCCGACGGGAACGGAATGCGCCGCGTCTTGGAACTGGCAGTCAGTTCCTTCATCTCGGGAGGATGAACTCCGTTACGGAAGAAATCCTTGAGCTTCATGGGGGGAAAGTGGCGTGATTTTGAAGCTTAGTTGAACGGCTCGGCGCGCTTGATCCACTTGTCCAAGTCACGCTCTTTGGGGTTCACCGGGGTGCCCGGGTGGATGATCGCCACCGGGCAAGCTTCGGCTGCTTTGACGAGCTGTTGGAAAGTACCGGCTTTAATGTCGGCGATTTCCGCTTGCTTCATGTCGTTGTATTGGAACAGCTTGCCGTTGAGGTTGGTGCATTCGTTGCAGGTCGTGCAGCGAGCGGATTCGATGTAGGCTTCCATCGCCATGTCATCGTCGTCATCCTCATCAGGCTCGGCGACGGCAGTGGCTGCCGGCGCTTCGACGGCGGCGGCCGCGGCGGCTGGCGCAGCTGCAGCGGGAGCTGGAGCGGCGGGTGCAGCCGGAGTGCCAGCGCCATTGCCGAACAAAGTCTCGTCGACGTTGATTTCGGCGAGCGGTTCGACCGGTGCTTGCTGAGCTTTACTGAGCACCTCGGCTACGGTCTGCGTGCCATCGCCGGTTTGCAGCAATGCTTCGGCAAGGCGACGGGCGACCAGTTGCGGGTACTGAGTGCGCAATTCACGAATCTTGGCTTCGTACTCGGCCTTGATCTGGTTGATGCGCTCCTCGAACTCATCTTCCATATCAGCTTCGACACCGCCACGCGCAGATTCGGCAACTTCCAAACCGGCCAGCTGCTTGAGCTGGGTCCAGAAGTTCAACCGGTCTTCGGCAAGCAGTACCATTTCTTCGGAAGCCTGCATGCGGCGCAGTTTGCGCTCTGCATCCAACACGTAAATGAACGGGTTGACGCCTTCGCGGTCGTCTTCGCTCATTTCAACGTACTCGGCGAACGACACCATGTCACTGGCATCCTTGGCCGGACGGAAGTGCTTCTTGAAGCGACCTTCGGTGGCAGCCCAATCGGCGACGGTCATCGGCAGAGTCATTTCTTGCTCTTTGCCGTCGTCATCCAAGTAACTCAGCGTGTAGGTCGGCCAGTCGTCGTCCTGCGCCGGGTTGCCGTCCAGGCTGAGGCGGTCGGCGAAGGTCTCGCCAGCGTCCGGATCGTATTCCACGCACG
>CAZMDZ010000118.1:0-2731 GCA_964565175.1 uncultured Planctomycetales bacterium | reverse complement strand
TGCCGCCTTAGCAGCCATGTCGTCGGCGACGCCGTGTTCCACTGGGCAAGGCGAGTTCAGCACGAACACCGATGGGCGCCTTGATTGCAATCCGCGCAACACACCACCAATCAGGTGGGAGGCGGTTGCTTGCGAAGATTGCAGCAAGTAAACACCGCGGTGGGCCATGGTGATCAGCGACAGTTCTTTGCGAACTTCAGTCTTGCCGTGCTGACCCTTGCCGAACATCGCCATGTCAGAAACCTGACCGGTGAAACCACTGGTGCAAGCCTGGCCGCCGGTGTTCGAGTACACCTGGGTATCCAGCACAACCACGCGGATTGGCTTACCGGAAGCCATCAAACGCGACAGGTTCTGGAAGCCGATGTCCATCATCGCGCCGTCGCCACCCACGGCGATAATCGGCGGGCACAATTCAAATTCATCGTCGGTGAACTTGTGCCAATCGAACTTGGCGAATTCCTCTTCGGACTTCTCGGCGTTGTAGTTGCCCGCCAATTCCTGCTCGGCGCGACGGATTGCGATAAAGCCATCCGCCATCTTGCGCATGTGGCCTTCAAAAATGCCGATCGCAATCGAAGGTGCGTCTTGGAACAGGTGGTTGACCCATGGGAATGGGTACGGGTTGTACGGGTAAGTACTCGACCACACCGACGAGCAACCCGTCGAGTTGGTGAGGCCCAGTGGCGCCCGACCTAAACCGCTCGGGCCTTCTTCGTAAAGCCACTTGAGGTGCTTCAGCTCCTTGATTCGCTGTGCAATGCGCTGCACCCGCGTTTGCTTGCGCGGATCCAGCGGAATGTCGACCTTGCCATCCGTCGAAGTCAATTCATCCAGCTCAACGTCCGCCGAAACCAAGTCGCGGGCGATGCCATCCAGCTCGGAAATCAAGCTGGTTAACTTGGCTAAGTGATCCTTCACCCGCGGTGCCAGCAAAGCATGCTGAGCGCCAATCACCAAGTGCAACACGGTCTTTTCACCGCAGCCCATGCAAGCGCCGTCGCCACCTGCCATCGACAGGTAGTTCTCCTTCTTCAGCAACATCGACGACAAAACGCCAATGCCTTCTTCAAGGTTGGCAATCTTGATGTACTTGTCATCCGTTTCGGGCAGGGTCTTCCAGAAGTCCCAGTTGCGACGCATGGTTTCCACCATTTCGTCGGTCTGCTTGACCGTCTCCAGCGCACCGTCCGGGCAGACGTCAACGCAGACGTTGCAGCCCTTGCAGGTCTCTGGGTTGATGGTGATCGATAGCAGCGCGCCTTCGCCTTTCTTCTGACCTTCCGGGCCATCGAAGAAAGCGCCGGTCTTGGCCAGCGGGAAGTCGGCGAGCACGGCGAATACTGCGTTGTATTCAGTTTCGATTTCTTTGCGACGATCCGGAGCAGGCGCCATCTTTTCGATGGTGGCCTGGAAAGCCGGTGCCAGCACTTCAGCGAAGGTGCTGAAGCTGCCGCTCTTCATCAACTTGCGGCAGGCGTTGGCGAGCGGCTTGATGACAGTCGAGAAGCGGCGCATCTTGGTCGTCTTGCCAGCAGCGGCGGCGGCTTTTTTCAGCACGTCGTCGACCGATGTGACCAAACCTGGAATGGCGGTGTCGGGGCATTGCGTCCAACACTGACTGCAACCGGTGCAGTTGGCCGCAATGAACTCCGGGACCTCGAAGCGCACGTTGGTCATGTCGCGCATCGTTGCCGTCACCGCTGGCATTGAGCTGGTGGCAACAAACGGGTCGGCGATGATGTCTTCGCCGGTCGAGTACATCGAGCCGACCTGCTCCCAGAAACGGCCGGAGTTGTACTGATTCTCTTCCGCCTTCACCGAAACCATGCGATCCGGGATGGTTGGCGGGGGAGCACCTTCGTCGCCTTCATTTTCGAAGGTCTTCGGATCGAGTTTGACGATCTGCTCGTAACCGCGCTTGATCACGCGCAAGTTGTCCGCCACGACGCCTTCGCCTAGGTGACCAAACTTCTTCTTCAACTGCTGGTGCATGGCGTCGAAGAAGGTGTCTTCTTCAAGACCCGCTTCGTGCACCATCGGCGCAGCATGGAAGAAGGCACCCATGAACGCGGTGCCCTGCATGCGGTAGCGCAGGTCAGCGTTGGATGCTTCCTCGGCAGCAATTTTGAATGCGTCGAGGATGTAGACCTGAATGTCGAGGTCTTGAATGTGCTGCTGGGTCATCCGCGGCAGCGTGTTCCAGAACTCCTTCGGGCTGAGTTCGGACTGAATGATGAACAAACCACCGCGCGAAATACCGGCTAGCGGATTCGAGTGGCGGAAGACGTTCGGGTCTGGCGACAGCACCACATCGACCTTGGCTAACTCACAGTTGAGGCGGATGTTTTCCGGTGCCAGCGAAGCGTAGAAGGTGGTCGGCTGACCTTTCTTCTCGGAGCCGTACTTCGGATTTGCCTTCATCTTCAGATCCAGCAATTCCGACGCGGTCACGGCCAGGTTTTTACCCATCGTGATCGCACCCCAGCCGCCAATCGAGTGCACGCGAATCGAAGTGTTGCCCTCGGGCATCAAGTCGACCTTCTCAGCGGCGTCAAGCGCCAAGCCTTCGATGTGCGGATAAGCTTCAAGCAGTTCGTCTTGCCAAATCTGCAACTTCGGCAGACGCGTATTGCGCTTGACGAAGTCGATGCCCAGATAGAACTGGCGCAAGTGCTTGCCGCCCTCCATCATGTTGGCGACGACGATGATGACCAGGCCGACCAGGATC
>CAZMDZ010000117.1:0-10214 GCA_964565175.1 uncultured Planctomycetales bacterium | reverse complement strand
CAAACCGGATCGTTTCCTATTCGTTCGTTGGCGTCAGGTTTTGCTCGAACCTGCTCGACCTCCAACCCGCCCAAAACTCCAAACCCGTGTTCGGATGCAGATTCGCCCACAATTCCAAACCCGCGCTCGCTAAGGAGACGCAAAGCCATCGCCGTATTCAGGCCGCGGCCAAAGCCGACCTCGAGGATGCGCAACGGGCGGTTTTGGCTGGCCCAATCCTCTAGTTCAAAGACCTCCAATACCGGTTCGACGAAGGTACAACGAGTTTCGCGCAGTGGATCGCGGCAATCATGTGCCCACTCTCCACTGCGCGGATGTTGAAAGCTCAGTTCCATGACAGAGCTTATGCCGACGCCCGAACTGCGGGCATCGGCAATTTTAGATTGACATGCCCAAGTCGCGGCGGAAGGCCGTCAACGTGGTGCCCAGGTCGGAAGGGGTTGGTGCGATGCGCGCGCCAGCCTTCTCGAGGGCTTCAATCTTCGAATCAGCTGTACCGCTACCACCGGAGATGATGGCGCCGGCGTGGCCCATGCGCTTGCCCGGAGGGGCGGTGCGACCAGCAATGAAGCTGACGACCGGTTTGGTCACGTACGACTTGATGAAGTCAGCTGCTTCTTCTTCGGCGGTACCACCGATTTCACCGATCATGATGATCGAATCCGTTTGATCATCGTCTTGGAATGCCTTCAGCACATCGATGAAGTTGGTGCCCGGAATCGGGTCGCCACCAATGCCGACGCAAGTCGACTGGCCCAAACCTTCGTTGGTGACCTGCCAGACCGCCTCGTAAGTCAAGGTGCCTGAGCGACTGACGATACCTACCGAACCCGGGTTGTGGATGTAAGCCGGCATGATGCCGATCTTGCAACCCTTGTCCTTGCCCGGAGTGATCACACCTGGGCAGTTCGGGCCGATCAAGCGGGTGTTCGATCCAGCCATCGCCTGCTTAACGCGGGCCATGTCCAAAGCCGGAATGCCCTCGGTGATGCAAACCACCAATTCGAGTTCTGCATCGACGGCTTCCAAAATCGAGTCGGCGGCAAACGGCGCCGGAACGTAAATCACCGATGCTTGAGCAGCGGTTTCTTTGACGGCGTCGGCAACGGTGTTGAACACCGGCAATCCTAAGTGCTCTTGTCCGCCTTTGCCTGGGGTTACGCCACCCACCATTTGGGTGCCGTAAGCAACAGCTTGTTCGCAGTGGAAGGTGCCGGTGGAGCCGGTGAAGCCCTGGCAGATCACCTTGGTGTCGTGGTCAATGAAAATGGCCATTATCTTGCTCGTGTATTAAGGGTTAAGCAAGAGCCGCGACGGCTTCGCAGATCAAACGGGCGCCTTCGTCCAGCGACGAAGCAGGGGTGATATCCAAGCCGCTCTCCTTCAACAGGCGGCGACCTTCGTCCACGTTAGTGCCTTCCAAACGCACAACCAGTGGAACAGTCAGTTCCAAGTTCTTGGCCGCGTTGATCACACCGCGCGCGATGATGTCGCACTTCATGATGCCGCCGAAGATGTTGACCAAAATGCCATGCACGGCATCGTCGGAAACGATGATGCGGAAGGCTTCGGTAATCGCTTCTTCCGAAGCTCCACCGCCTACATCCAAGAAGTTCGCCGGATCGGCACCGTGAGCTTTGATGGTGTCCATCGTCGCCATCGCCAAACCAGCGCCATTGACCATGCAGCCAATGCTGCCGTCCAACGCGATGTAGTTCAGTTCAAACTTACTGGCTTCGACTTCCTTCGGATCCTCTTCGTGCTCGTCGCGCATGGCGGCTTCGGCCTTGTTGCGGAACAGCGCATTGGAGTCCAAGTTGATCTTGGCATCGAGGGCAACCACGTCGCCCTGATCGGTGATCACCAACGGATTAATCTCGGCGATCTCGCAATCCAGGTCCAGGTAAGCCTTCGACAAACCCATCAAAAATGGGACAGCTTGCTTCAACTGCTGGCCTTCCAAACCAAGGAAAAAAGCAGCGCGGCGAGCCTGGTGCGGCTGCAAACCCATGATTGGGTCGATCGGCAGCTTGAGCAGCTCTTCGGGGCGCTCTTCAGCAATGGTCTCGATTTCAACGCCGCCTTCCGCGCAAACCATCAAAACCGGGCAGCATTTTTGGCGATCCAAAGCAATACCGATGTAGTGCTCTTTTTCCAGGTCCAATGCCTCGCAGACCATGACCTTGCGCACCTTCTGACCCTCAGGACCAGTTTGGTGAGTCTTGAGCATCATGCCCATCATGTCGGTTGCCGCCTGAACCGTAGCTTCCTTGGAAGTACAGAACTTGACGCCACCGCCTTTGCCGCGACCGCCAGCGTGAATTTGGGCTTTGACGACGGCTTGTTTGCCGCCCCAGTGGTCAAAGGCATCGGCGACCTGATTGGCGAAATCAGGCCCATCCTCTAGAACGATGCCGCTTTGAATGCGTACACCGTAACGCTCAAGGATTTCCTTGGCTTGGTACTCGTGGATTTTCATTTCTCTGCTGAGAAAACAGGGGATGTGGGCAGGTTGGCTGGCCTGCGGTCCGGCCTAACCAAGAATCTTGGCTGGCCGGAGAAAAAAGTAGGGCCCGTCCCCCTGGTCAGGGAGCCGGGTCCGGAGTGCCGAAAGCGATCGAATCGCCCGGTGCAAGCAGGCGTTTAGCCGCCGATTGCAAGGCCGATCAGCCGACCAGTGGGCTATGGTGCAACAAACTTACCGTGTTTACGGCGCTTGCGCTTAATGACGGCGCGGCCGCCATGGGTCTTCGAACGGCTGCGGAAACCGTAGGCGCGGCGCTTACGGTTCGACTTGCGGATTTTGGTTTTACGGCCCTTCACGACTTTCTTGGGTTAGGCACTATGTGCGGACAACTGACGCAGTTCTTCCGGTTGGACGATGCTGATGGTGTTCGTTCCGCCTGCGACGGAAAAAGTGCCGGTTAAGGCCACCAAAAGCTCTTTTTCGCGAATCCACTTGCTCTTGACCAGGGTCGTTGCAGCGAGACGATGAAGTTCGGCGACCGATTCCGCGGCGGGAATCAGAGCCGGCAACACCCCCCAGATCAGGGACATGCGGTGAAACGCGTTTGCTCGCGACGTAATGCCGATAAACGGCAGGTCGGCGCGAAAAGAGGCGACAAGTCTACTGGTTCGGCCGCTCTCAGTAAAGACCAGAACCAATTTGGCGCGAGAAAGATGCGCCGCCATGATCGCCGAATGGGCTACAGCCATGCCGACGGAGCCTTCGCGGTCGCCAATCCGCTCAATTTCGGGATATTGACGCCAGTGGGTGTCAAACATCTCTTCCTCGGTGGCGATCAAAATATCGTGCATCACTTGGCAGGCCTGCACCGGGAAGCTGCCCATCGCGGTCTCGCCGGACAGCATCACCGCATCAGCGGACTGCAACACCGCGTTGGCGACGTCGGACACTTCTGCCCGAGTCGGCTGCTCGGCATCGATCATCGACTCCAGCATCTGCGTGGCGACGATCACAGGCGTTGCTGCTTTCAAGCACTTACGAATGATCCCCCGCTGCAGCAACGGAACCTTAGCATGCCCCACCTCAACGGCGAGGTCACCGCGGGCCACCATGATGGCATCGGTCTCGCGGATGATTTCTTCGAGGTTGTCGATCGCCTGCGGGTGTTCGATCTTGGCGATGATTGGGATGTCCGATTCGAGTCGGTGCAGCATGCGCTGCAGCGAAGCGACGTCTTTGGCGGTGCGCACAAAACTGAGCGCAATCCAATCGACTTCATTTTCGACCGCCCATTTGATGTCGGCACGGTCCTTGGAGGAGAGCGCAGGCGCCGAAACCGTGGAATCCGGGAGGTTCACCCCTTGATGCGAGACCAAGCTGGTGCCCCTACGAACTTTACACAGCAATTTATTGCCGTGGATCTCTCGGATTTTCAACTCAGCGCGGCCATCGCGAATCCGGATGCGATCGCCAACGGCCACGTCCTTGATTAAGCCTCGGTAATCAATGGGCAGTTCGCCGTCTTTGCCTTCGGAACGCCCAGCACGCACCCAAACTTTTTCACCCAAACGCAAGGTTCGTGGCTGCTTGAGATCGCCGAGGCGAATGCGCGGGCCGCGCAGGTCGACCAAGATGGCGACTGGCCGCTGCAGTTCCTCGCGAATCTCGCGAATCCACTCGATCCATTGCTCACGCGACTTGTTGTCGCCATGGCTCATGTTAAAACGGAAGGCGTCGACACCTGCCTTAATCATGCGCCGAATGCGTTCCGGTCGCGCACTGGACGGACCCAGAGTGGCGATGATTTTGGTTCGGGCTAATTTCTTTTCGAGCATTGGAGGTGGCGCGGTGAAGAAAAGCTAAGGGCTAGAGCAAGCCCTTTTCCCGCAAGGTCTCAATATCCTTGCGAATGGCGTCGGCGGAAGCGTTGAGCTTGGCCATGCCAGCGTCGTCGAGCTCGAGTTCAACAATGCGTTCCACACCGTTGCTCCCCAGTACACAAGGCACGCCCATGTAGATGCCGCTGAGGCCGTATTGACCATCCAGCGAGGCTGCGGACGGCAGCAAACGACCTTCGTTACGCAGAATCGACTTGGCCATGGCGACGGCTGCAGCCGACGGGGCGTAGTAAGCCGAACCCGTCTTCAACAGGTTGACGATTTCGGCGCCACCGTGCTGGGTGCGATGGTTAATCGCGTCGACTTGATCGGTTGGCAGCAATGCAGTAACCGAAACGCCGTCCATGGTTGAAAACTGCGGCATTGGCACCATCGAGTCGCCGTGACCGCCCAAGACCATGCAACGAGCGTCGGCAACGCCGCCACCCAAGGCGTCCGAGATGAAGTAAGCCATCCGCGCCGAATCGAGGACGCCAGCCATGCCGACGACTCGCTTCTTGTCGAACCCTAATCGCTCCGCCATCAAGTAGACCATGGTGTCCAGCGGGTTGGAGACGACGATGACCTTCGACTCGGGCGAGCCTTCTTTGACGTAGTCCGCAACGGCGTTGATGATCTTGCCATTGACCTCAACTAGGTCGCTGCGATCCATGCCAGGCTTTCGCGGCAGGCCTGCAGTCATGATGAACAGGTCCGAGCCGTAGGTGTCTTTGGGGTCATTGGTCCCCACAACCTTGGCTTGATAACCGCAAACGGCTGCAGCTTGGTTGATATCCAAGGCGATGCCCTGGGGACGGCCTTCGATGACGTCGATGAGGACGATCTCTTCAGCTAATTCCTGCTCAGCCAAACGCTGGGCGCAAGTCATACCGACAAAGCCGGCACCTACTACTGTGACGCGAGTCATGTGATTTTTAAGCTTGGGGGGTGAACTTCGGAGTTCAGCGCGGGATTTTACCCCCTTTAACCCACCCCCGGTTAACTTCCTAGGAAAGTCTTGCCGTTGGTGCTCCACCAGGTTTTCCACGACTCGTAGGAAGCCTTACGCGCGTCTTCTTCAGCTTGGTAGTCATAGCCGAAGTTCTGGCTAGTGATTTGGCGCAAGGATTGAGCGGCGGCTTGGCGGACGAAAGCGATTTCGTCGAGCAGGCTCTCGATCAGATGCGGTACCGCATTCTTGGCTCGCCAATCGCCCATCGTCTTGGCGGCGTAGAAGCGGTTGAACTCGTAGGGGTCGGTCAGCAGCGGGATCAAGTGCGGGATCAAGCGATCGTCGTTTTGGCCGGAAAGCTTCTCCAAGGCGTCCAAACGCTCGTCTTCGTCATCCGATTGCAACTGACGCAACAAACCGGTAATTTTCGGCGCAAAAGCCTCCTCGGCCGCCCCAGAGCTGGCAGGGCCGCGCTCGGCCATTTCCCGCAACTGCACGCCGAGCAAATCGATTTGATCGCGCAAAGTTTCTTGTGCCCCGCGCTGCTCACGCTGACGTTCCCCTAATACCTGCAGGCTGGCTTCGGCTTGGCCTAAACGCTTGCCTAGGCTTTCCATTTCAAGGGCGAATTGGGCGAATTGCTCGGTTTGAGTGCGCAACTCCTCAAATTGTTTTTCGGCGTCTTGGCCTAGCATCGCCAAGCGATCGCTGATGGTGGCGAGTTGAGTAGAAGTTAAACCGGATTCCTGATCCAATAGCTCGCGGATCTGGCTGATTTTGTGATCCAGCTTGTTGTCGTAGCCTTTGCCTTGAATGGAGAAGGATTCCTGGACCTCCAGTCGAAAGCTTTCTTGCTTTTTCCCTTGGTCCCACCAAACCCAGACCGCGGCAACCAAAGCCAAAATCGCCAGCACCGTGCCGACCAAACCCATCGGCCCGGCGGCAGTGGTTTGGGTATCCATGAGATCGCGGCAATTCGGGCAAATGCAGCGGTCTCCTGCACGCAGCGCGGCTCCTGATTCAATATCGGCGAGGGGGACGGACGAGTCGCAAACGTTGCAGAAATGAAGCTCAGCCATACCGTTAGCATAGCTTGGCCAAAGCGCCGGTTACACAGGAACCGTTGATTCAACTCGATGGAAAGGGCGGCTCGCTTCCCTTGGAGGGCAGCCTTAGACCTGCTCCATGGCAGCGCTTTGCGCCCATGAAATCCAGCCTCCACCCATCAAACGCTGGCCGCGATACAAAGCCAAACCCTGACCGGGAGTGACGCTTTCGGCAGGATCGTTGAATTCAATCAGCAAACGACCTTGGTCTTGCACGGTCGCTGTTCCAGCAACGCCGCCAGGTGAGCTGCGGTATTGAATTTCGATGTCCGCAAGCACTTGCCCCGGCTCCAGGGTGCCGCCGATGGTGTGGAAGTCTTCGACTTTGGCGCGAGTCGATCCGGTTGCATGCCGCGGTCCAACGATGACGTCGCCGCTCTCTGGGTCGATGTCGATGACGTACATCGGCTGGGTGCTGGCAAAGCCAAGCCCGCGTCGCTGCCCTCGGGTGAAGCCCATATGGCCGTTGTGTTCAGCCAGCACCTTGCCTTGCAAATCGACCATGCGCCCTGCTTTGCCGAGGCCGCCGTTGTCTTGCAGGACTTGGCGATAATCGTTGCCGGGTACAAAACAGATTTCTTGGCTGTCCGGCTTGCCAAAGACTGGTAGCCCAGCAGCTTCCGCCATGGCGCGGGTTTCCGATTTTTGCAGCCCTCCGATCGGCAGCAGGGTGCGCGCCAGAGTGGATTCGGCAACGGGAAACAGCACATAAGATTGGTCTTTGTGCGCATCGAGTCCGCGTAGCAGGCGCGGGCCGTCGGCTTGGTGTTCGATGCGAGCGTAGTGGCCAGTTGCCAAGTAGCGAGCTTGCATGGCGTCGGCAAATTGGACTAGGGCGCCGAATTTGATGTCGCGGTTGCACATCGCGCATGGATTGGGAGTGCGCGCGCGTTCATATTCGCTGCGGAAATAACTTTGAATCGTGCCGAATTCCGCTTCCATATCGAGGGCGTGGAAGGGAATTCCTAGTTGATCGGCGACTAATGCAGCGTCGCGGGCGTCTTCGGCAGAGCAGCAGCCTTGTTTGGATTTGCCAGGATCCGCCAGAGCGGCCCCAACAGTGCCCTCGCCGTCAACTGGTAGGGCACAATGGCTCGCTTCAGCTTCAATCCCATTGCGTAAAAACACTCCAATGACGTCGTAACCCTGCTGTTTGAGCAGCAGCGCGGCGACACTGGAATCGACTCCCCCACTGAGGGCGACGAGTACGCGTTCGGACGTGGGCATGAATGGCAGACGGCGTTAGAATGACCGCCCATTATCGCACAAGAGTCCCCTTGTGCGAAAGCAAGAAAACTGACCCGTGACCATCCGTCCCACCCAACAGGAAGGCGATAGCTTTCTGGCCCCGGCTTCCACCCAAGGCGGAGCCCAACCGCAGCAGGCCGGCACCGCCACCACCACCACACCGACGACCGGAGGTGGAACTCCCGTAGAAACCCCTGCTTCGCCCATGAGCGGCATGTGGGTTTTGGGCTTAATGTTCGTTGTGGTGTACCTGTTCTTGATTCGCCCCGAACGCAAGCGCCAAAAGGCTCAGCAAGAGTTGCGCGATTCGCTGGCCAAGGGTGACAAGGTCATTACCTCCGGCGGCATTCATGGCACCATTGCCGCGATTGACGAGCACATCATCACCTTGAAGGTGGATGACGGCACGCGGATCAAATTTTCGCGTAACGCAGTTGTGCACAACACGTCTTCCCAAGGGGAAGCTGCGGCTGCGCCAGCCAAGAGCTGAGCTGCTTAAGGTTTTGGCTCCCCCGTGTGGGGAGTCATGGCACGATCGATTGCATACGGTTCCGGCAAAGAGTCGGAAGAATTCGTTGCTGCTGAATTGCAGCAGCGCGGTTGGCTGATCCTGGCGCGCAATAAGCGCACGCCTTATGCCGAGGTGGACTTGTTTGCTCTCCCACCGCCCATTGGCACCGCGTTGGTGTTGGTGGAGGTCAAAGCACGCCACCCGCTCAGTTGGAATCAAGAGGAATTAGCTCTGGGCTGGAAGCAACGACGTCGATTGGCGCGGGCGTTGGTGCACGAAGCCGCTGAATTGCGCTGGCAAAATGAGATCCGCGCCGATTTGGCTTTGGTGCGCTTAGATGGCGGACGGCCGGTTGAGCTGGAAATACTGGAAGGTGTGGATTTACTCGACTAATGGCAGATTGCTTAGCAAAGCGTAGCTAGGTCCAGCGCAAATGGAAGTCGAATGGATTAGTTGCCAAGTAACTGATCCACGAATTCCTGGGGCAAAGCTTCTATGCCTTGCTGCTTCCGCAACTCTCGTGCAATCATTTGAATTTCGGCGTGGTCCAACAAGTGCCAATCGGCCAAATCATGCAACTCCAGGGTGCGACTTACCCGCCATAAATCAGCGAGCAGCCGACGGTACGGCTTGTAGTAAGGGTGCTGCGGCGTGCGCGCAATTTCGACGATTTCCGCCAACGCCCAGCGCGCATTCTTGTTCGCACTTAAGGCTCGCAACTGAGCGCGGTATTCCCATTCGCCGAGCAACATTCCGTCGCGCATTAAGGAACGAAGCCCCAAAGCCAAGGCTTGCCAAATTTCACCGGCGTCTTGGGTCCAGGGCAAGACATCGGGCAGATGGCCGGATTCATGCAACAACAATTGCTGCCATTCCAATTTCTTTACCCATTCTTGGAGTTGCTCGTCGCCATCCAGGGCGGCGCTCCAAGTGTCGATCAAGCGGATGCGCAACGGCAAATCCAAATCTTCCGGCAAGCGACCAACGTCTTGGTTGCCGCGGTCCAGATCGGCAGTAACGGTTCCCTGAAAATCAGGCAATCCGTGCGCGCCGGAGCCACGCTGCTCGGCAGTTTGCCAAGCATCTTCCTTGCTCATTCCTGCATCGTGCACCCGTTGCAGTCGATTGCTGATGGTGGCGGCCAAGGCGTCGCTTAAATCCCGGCGAGCGTAGAAGCCGCGGAACAAAGCAGCCCCGGCAAAGTAAGTCTGCTGATTGCTTTCGCCGGCCCCCGCTAGTACCAATTCAATCGGTTGCCCTAAACCTGGCCACGTCAGCTGGCGCCGTTCGACGTCATGCAAAACCAACATGGCCGGCTGCGTGGCCACGCTTTCGCCAATCATCAACGCGGTTTGATGGCGCCCCAGCAATTGCGCCCAATCGTCTTCGCTGCTTTCGGGTGGCACCAACAAGCCTAAGCCGCCCGGTAAGCGGTAGCGTTTGGCTTTGCTCCATCCACGCGGAAGCCGCAAGAGTTCGGCCCATCCTTCCATCTTGTGCAGCAGCTCGGGCACGTCGGCCACTCGCTTGGAATTGAGCTCGGCGATGGCGCGCTTGAGCAAGTACTGCAAGCGATCGCCTTCCTGGTCATCGCCCCCCTGGCGCACATCGATTTCAGCACGGCAAAGGCGTTGCAGATTGGCGTTCTGCTTTTGAGTGGCGTATTGCTGAATCTCGTAGAGTGCGTCAGGACTGCCTTCGACAAAGGCCAGCTCCATCAATGGCAGCCACGGTTCCGAGTGATTGCGGCCAAGCAGTTGGCGCGCGGTCACCAAAAGCCGGAATTCACGTGCATCAGGCCAATTGGGTGCGGCCTGTAAATGTTGCGCAGCTTGGCGATATTTGCCGACGTTTTGCAAGCTGCCAGCAGCGCCAAGTTGAATCCAGGCGTGATGCGGCCAGCGCGCGGCCAATTGCTGAAACTCACCGCTCAGGCGTATGGGGTCTTGCAGTAAGCGCGCTCGCAGATATTGTGCCGCTGGATCATTGGGCTGAGCTTTGGCCCGTTCGTCGGCGCGCAAGAACTCGTGCAAGCGTCTGCCCCGCTGAATCG
>CAZMDZ010000116.1:0-10294 GCA_964565175.1 uncultured Planctomycetales bacterium | reverse complement strand
ATCGCCGGCCAAATGCGGCGGTCGGCCAATTGACGATCCAGGACCAATTCCATGTTGCCGGTGCCTTTGAACTCTTCGAAGATCACTTCGTCCATCTTTGAGTTCGTATCGACCAGCGCTGTGGCAAGAATGGTCAGCGAGCCGCCATCTTCAATGTTGCGTGCGGCACCAAAGAAACGCTTTGGCTTGAGCAACGCGTCAGCAACCAAACCACCAGTCATGATCTTTGAATTCGACGGCGCTTCGTTGTTGTAGGCGCGCGCCAAGCGGGTAATCGAGTCAAGCAAGATGATGACGTCCTCGCCTTGTTCGACCATCGCTTTGGCCCGTTCAATTACCATCTCGGCAACTTTGATGTGACGCGCTGGCGGCTCATCAAAAGTACTGGCAACGATTTCACGGTTCTCGCCAATCACCGAGCGTTGGAAGTCAGTGACTTCCTCCGGCCGCTCATCGACCAGCAGAATGATCAGCTTGCACTCAGGCTGATTTTCAACGATCGCATTGGCGATCATCTGTAGCAGCACGGTCTTGCCGGTACGTGGTGGCGCCACAATCAATCCGCGCTGGCCCTTGCCCACCGGCGAAATCAAATCAATGATTCGAGTTTCGGTCAGTTCTTGCTCAGTCTCAAGACCCAAACGATCTTCCGGGTACAACGGCACCAAGTCGCGGAACGGCGCAATCGAATACTGCTTCTCAGGGTCCTCTCCAAAAACGGTCAGCACCTCGTGCAGGACCATCAGCTCTTCATTGCTGGCGGGGGCGAGTAGGACTCCGCTGACCTCTTGGCCTTGCTGCAAGTTATGCCGCTCGATCAGCTCTCGGTGTAAAAGAGCATCGGTGTCCAGGTTGGGCGTCAAATCGTTGACGCCATGGCGTAGAAATCCGTGCCCTTCTTGGGCGATGTCCAGCGTGCCTTTGGTGAAGAACACTCCATCCTTTTCCATCCGTAGTCGCACCAACGCCCGCAGCGCCTCGCCACGTGACATGCCAAAAGCATCTTCGACGCCTTCTTTGTCGGCGAGTTCTTGCAGCTCGGGCAACGGCACCGGCAGCAGCTTGGACAAATGCAGTCCTTGCTTCTTGCGTTTGGTGGCGAAGGTCTTGACCTGCTTCTTATCCCAGACCTCTTCAGGGAGGGGAGGCAGGGATACGGAATAGGTGCGCTTGTTTTGATTTCCGCCCTTGTGAGGACGGGCGCGCCGCCGACGACGGCGTCTTGAGGAAGAGTCGGCCATGGTGGTACGAGGATTTCCCGACGAGAGGAAAGAGATCCGGCCCCTAACTAGATTCAGGTGATGAATCGTGCGGCCGCCAAAAATCGGACGGCTCGGGGCTGGGCCAGCGGTCCCGCAAGGCGCGGGGAGGGAGGGAGTGCAGCTGTGGAAGGGTTTCCAGCACCTGCACGCGAAGGTGTTCAACTCCGCTAGCGTTGCCAAGGATAACATCTGCGGCCGATTTTTTCCTTTCTACAGAAAATTGTGCCGCCTCACGCCGTTGCCAATCTTTGCGGCTCCAGCTGTGGCGCTTCATTGCCCGTTCCGCGCGGAGGTCGTCGGGCACGTCGACGAAAATCAGTCGGTCACAGAGCCGGTGGAGACCATTTTCGAGCAACAGGGGGACATCCAGGACAGCCCAGCCTGCAGCGGTCGCCTCAGCCCGTTCGAGGCCAGCGCGGAGGGAGCGGCGGACGGCGGGGTGCAGGATGGATTCCAGCTGTTTTCGGGCTTTAGGGTCATCAAAGACCCGTTTTCCAAGGGCTGGACGGCTCAAAATGCCCCGCTCGTCCGTCAATCCGGCGCCGAGCAGGGTGCTGACCTCGTCTGCGATGGCCCGAGTTTGTAGAAGCTCGGCCACCATCTGGTCTGCATCGAGCAACAATCCGGGAAGCTGTTCCGCCAACAGCTGCGCCACGGTACTCTTGCCGGAGCCTACGCCCCCCAGGACCCCGCAAATACGCAGGCCTTGAGGGCAATTTCCTTCGGGAATTGGTGGTTGGCCAGGCTGTGCCATGGCTAACATCATCGTTCGGCCTTGACCCTCCGGCAAGGCAGCGTAAAAATTGCGTTCCCGAATGGGTTCGCATGGCTAACCATAGCTCGGGCGAACCCCCGCGCCTGTTAGGCGTTCCCCCCCTTCCATAGAGAGTCCTTTCGTACTCATGACCCAGTCCAACCGCGGAGCCGCTCAAGTCGGCCTGATGTGGGCCATCGCGCTTCTAGTCGTGGCACTTGTTTCGATTTTCCTTGCTTACTCGGCAACGAGCAAAGTGACGGAAACCACCGCACAGCTGACCACAGCCAGGAACCAGATCACCACTTTGGAGGGGGACCTGGCCAACATGCGCAACAAAGATTCCGATGTCGGCAAAATTATCGGTTGGCAGCCCGCTGGGCAAACCACCGAGCTGCCTCAGACCGGCGCGATCGCTGACTCGCTGGCAGAGCTGGGTGCCATCTTCCCATCGGTAGCCCCAGACGCAACTGTGCTGCAAAGCACCCTGCCTGGCGCCATCGCTGACTACAAAGCATCCCAGACCCGGGTTTCTGACCTGGAGCAGCAAGTCGCTCAACTGCGCGCTGACCTGGACGCCCGTCAGACTGAAGGTGACAACGCCGTGGCCGAAAAAGATTCGATGATCTCGGATCTGCAAAGCCAGTTGCAAGACACCACCACCAGCATGAACGATAGCTTGCTGGATGCAGAGCGTCAGCGCGACGCCCTGCGCGATCAGTTCCAGGCCCTGGATGATCAGCACTCTCAGATGGTGGCGCAGAAAGACGCCGAAATCTTGCAGGTGCGCAACGCTTCCCTGAACCTGAAGCAGCGCAACGACATCCTCTCTAACCGTGTGAATGGCGTCATGCGTCGTGCAGACGCTGCAGACGGTGCCGTCCTGACTTCCAACGCCAAGATTGCCAAAGCTTGGATCGACCTGGGTCGTGTCGATCGTTTGGCTCCGGGCTTGCAGTTTGAGGTGTTGGACAAGACCTCGGGTGCCGTCAAAGGTCGCCTGCAGGTCACGAGCATCGAAGAGGCGCGCGCTGAGTGCGACATCCTCTCGGTTGCTGACCGCTTCAACCCGATCAACAGTGGCGACCAGGTTCGCAACGCTGTCTTCGATCGCAAGCGCACTCCGGTCGCCGTCCTGCTCGGTCAGGGCTTCGGTCGCTACAGCGCCGCTGACATGAAGGCTAAGCTGGCTGAAGTCGGCATCGCCGTAGTCGAAGAAGTTGGGGTTGAGACGGACTACTTGCTGCTGGGCACTCCCTTCTTTGATGAGGAGACCGGCGAGATGATGCCATGGAACGGCCAAGATAGCTACAAGGTCGCCCAAGGCATGTCGGTGGAGATCGTTCCCCGCCGCGATTGGTTGGCCTGGTTGGGCCTCTAGATCCATGATGGTCGAGTAAATCGACCAACTCGTACCGGGCTGTAGGGAGTTCTTCCTGCGGCCCGGCTTGCGTTATGTCGGAACCCACACCCAGCCCGCAGAGTGCGGAAAAGTCCCAAGGCGCGGAACCGGAAGATTCCTCGCGCATGTCCTTCGGTGGTCACCTGGACGAGCTGCGCAAGCGCTTGTTCCGAGCAATCGGGGTCATCGCTGTCATGTTCTTGGGTGGTTGGAGCTTTTTTGCCAACCAGCTGACTTGGGCGTTTCTGCAGCCACACAGGCGGGCCGTTCAAGGCCTGCTGGATGCCGATCCGCCGATTGAAGTCAATCACAAGTTGATTGTGCTCAATCCACTGGAAGATTTGTTCTTCCAACTCAAGGCGTCACTGATGGTTTCGCTGCTGTTGGGCTTCCCGTATTTAGTTTGGCAGATATGGTGCTTTGTCTCGGTCGGGTTGCACGCCCATGAACGCAAGCCGCTGCGCAGATTCTTGCCGTGGTCTTTGATTTTGGCATTGGGCGGCATGGCCTTTTGCTACTTCATTTTCTTCCCGACTATCCTCGAGTTCCTCTACGGGCGCCTCAACACCGACTACTTTGAGGACGGCTACCGCTTGAAGGATTACTTCGGCCTCTACCTGATGTTCACCTTCGCGTTGGCGCTAATCTTCCAGCTGCCGATGCTGCTTGCCGCGCTTGGCGCTGCCGGTGTGGTCGACGCCAAAACCTTGCGCAAGTATCGCCGGCACTTCATCCTCTGCGCCTTCATCGTTGGCGCCATGCTGACGCCGCCCGAACCCTTCAGTCAGTTCATGATGGCGGTGCCAACCATTTTGCTGTTTGAATTCGGCGTCTTACTCGTCGCCTTCCAAGATCATCGCCGCAAAAAAGCCAAAGGGAAATCGGCATGACCACGGCGGTCGTGGTTTCCATCGGCGATGAATTGCTAGACGGCCGGGTCCAAGATCTTAATGCCAGTTTTTTGGCAACGCAGCTGCAGCGACTAGGCATTCAAGTCATCCACCTGCGCACCATTGGCGACCGCCCAGGGGAGCTCAAAACGCTGCTGACTGATGTCAACGGTGTCGCTGATTTGATCGTCAGCTCAGGCGGCTTAGGGCCTACCGCCGACGACCGTGTGCGTGCCGAAACAGCTGACGCACTTGGCGGTCCCCTGATGGAAGTCCCCGGAGCTCTGGTGGAATTGGAGCGGATTTTCCGTCGGGTGCGGCCTGATCAGGAGCCGCCCTCTTTTTTTCAGGATCAGGGGCGAATCCCGCGTGGCGGAATTCCACTGAGCAATCCAGCTGGCACCGCCTGGGGTTTTCAAGTCCAGTTGGCGAAAGGCAGCCTATACATCGCCTTGCCAGGTCCTCCCCGCGAGTGCCAAGCAGTTTGGGAATCCGCTCTGGAGCCACTGCACCAATCTTTAGGCGAAGTGCCAGAGCTTGCCTATGGGTTGTTCCACACGGCATCGGTTCCTGAGTCTAGGGTCGAAGAAAAGGTTCGCGATTTGCTCCGGCAGGGCGGCAATCCACGAATGGGGATCACCGCCAAAGGCAAACAGGTGACCTTGTCGGTGCTCGCTCGCGCAGACGACCCTGAGCATGGAAGTCGCAGCGCCCAGCAGGTCCTGGCCGATATGGCGGAGACCTTGGAACAGCGGCTGCACCCCTGGCTGTGGGGGCGCGATCAACAAAGTTTGCAGGGAGTCGTCATCGACGAACTGAGGCAGCGCGGTCAAACCTTGGCCGTCGCTGAGTCCTGTACCGGTGGCCGCCTAGCTGGAGCTTTGACTGGAGTTCCGGGCGCGAGTGCAGTGCTTCACTTCGGTTGGGTCTGTTATGCCAACCAAGCAAAGGCGCAAGAGTTGGGGGTGCCGTTGGAGTGGACTGAGGAGGGCGGCCCGGGTGCCGTCAGCGGTGAAGTCGCGCTGGCGATGGCGCAAGGGGCTCGGCGCCAAGCTGGAGCCGACTGGGGGATCGGCATTACTGGAGTCGCTGGTCCAGGTGGCGGAACCGAAGCGAAGCCCGTCGGCACCGTTTGGCTTGGGCTGGCTGGACCTGATGTGGAGTTTGCGGTGCTCCGTCACCAATGGACTCGGGGTGGTCGCTCAGGCGTACAGCAGGGCAGTGTGCGCGACGCGTTGGAGATTCTGCGCCGCACCTTGCTGGGGCTGCCGCCATTGCCAGAGCAGCGTGCCTGACGTCGGTCTGGACAAGGTCATTGAAAGTAGGGTCTTAGACCTTGCCACTGCCGCCGCGGGACGGTATCATTTCCGCCCTCAAAACCGGATGGTGTAATAGGTAGCACATCAGATTTTGGTTCTGTTAGTCGGGGTTCAAGTCCCTGTCCGGTTGCCAAACAACAACCGCATTTCTTCGGAGATGCGGTTGTTTTTTTGTGGCGACGGTTGGATTTCGTTGCGGGCTTGGCTCAGCTGCGGCTTACTTTTGGAACAAGTACGTCGTCGCTTTGTCGTAGGCGAAATCTTCGGCCACCATGTTGTGGTGAAGGCCGGGTTGGGTTTCGAGCAGGCGCCACCCTTGACCACCGATGGCATTGAGGATTTCAATCTCGGTAGGGCCGACTTTCATCGGCCAGGCCGCTTCGGTGATCCACCAGTAGATGGACTTATTCGAGTCGCGGGTGTTGCGCGGCGATGGCTCCTCTTCCAGGGTGCCAGCAGAAACTACCCACGGAATTCCATTGCGGCGCTCGCCATCGTCCCAAAGCCAGCCGTAACTAGTCCATTCGTGAGCCGGTCCGGTGATGGTGACGACCAATTTGGCGAAGTTGCGCCCGGCGTCGACATCGGCTCCACGACTGCCGAAGCTCCTGGGGGAAAGGCTTAAAACTAAACCGAGGCATAGAAGGACCAACAAGCCGATTTTGTTCATGTGGCCATTCTAAGGGATGAATTCTTTTGTTAACCAGGGACCCCTTTTTGGCACATAGCTTTGTCAGAACCCTGAAATTCCATCCACTTAAGCCATGAATGTGACAAAACTTTTGCTGATCCTTGCCTGTGTCTTTTGCCCCGCGATGGTGTGGGCACATTCTGTTTCCCAGCCCGCCACTGACCGGTTGGGGCCTCCCGCAATTTGCTTTCCCCTTGAGATCGGTGATGCCAAGTCCCTGCCGTGGGGCGGTGGCCCCTTTGCTCGGCCAAGCGACTATGCCGTGAAAAACCTCGCCGCCGACGTCCACCGGATTCTGGATGGCTCTGCTGAGACAATTGTGCATATGGAAACCCTGCGCAGGGCTGCCATCTGGATCGGCCTTGGTGCGCCGGATGAAGGGAAATCGAAGAGCGGAATCGAAAAAACGATTGCCTGGCAACGAGAACGCCTGTTGGCCTCCTTGCGAGCACGAGCACGAGCACTCAATGAATTCCTCTCCATGCCCGGCGATCAGGCTCCCCAAGGCCGCTCGCTTGGATTGGCTTTGTTTGACCTAGGCTTTTTCCTGGGCGCCCTTGGCCAGATTGACGGCGGCTCGCTTGCCGATGGTGAAGTCGAACTCGCTCGAGCCATTCGTCTTTGTTCCAAGGACGGCAATGTTTGGTTGGGTTATTGCCTTGCCGGTTTTGAGCGCAACGGCCATCAGTTCCCGGCGCAGGCATTGCAACAAGTTTGTCAATTCGCAGAAAAGGATCTCGTTCTGCAAGCGAACTTAGTGGCAACTGTGGGAGCCGTGAGGGGCCATTCCAGCTACGATGAAATCGTCGTTTGGGCCAACAAGCGGAGTGTCAAGAGCCAATGAACCTTTGGCAGTGGATCCCCGACTCGTGCGGAATGCTCGTAAGGGAGATGCATCTGCCTATCGAACAATCTACGAGGCATGCGCACCCTCTGTGCATGCCTTGTTGCTGGCGCACGCTCCCATGGATGTGGTCGATGACTTGATGCAGGATACTTTTTGCAGTGCCTGGTAAGACCTGCCAAAGCTCAACGACGAAGGTCGTTTTCGAGCTTGGCTGATGGCCATCGCCCGCAACAAAGTGCGTCGTCATTTTCGTCAGTCCAAACGAGGAAAAGTGTTGCCTCTAGATGAATCGATGCACCTTCCAATTGCTGCGGAAACGGATTTCACGGGTAGCCAGCCACGCCAGCAGATTGTTGCCGCGATTCGTTCCTTTCCGCCTCGAGAGCGCGAGTTGTTGATGCTGCGGCTGCTCGAGGAGTGGGAGACTCGGCAAATTGCTGACGCTTTGGAGCTCCAGCCCCAATCGGTCAAAGTACAGCTCAGTCGAGCCTTGGCTAAGTTTCGCGAATTACTGAATTCGGAGGATGAACGATGAAAGATCAACAACCGTTCCAGGATGGGCCGATGCCGCAGCAAGAGGCGGAGTGGAGCCGACAACTTAAAGGATTGCGTTGGCAAGGCTGGGAAGGGGAACCGCCCCAATTGAAACCTCGTTGGGTCCGGTTCCTCAAGCGTCCGGGGCTGGCAGCCGCGGTTATTTTGTTGGTGGCAAGCGGCCTTTGGATCGGGTGGCAGAGTGAGCCGCCAACGTCACCAGAATCTTCCTATTCGGCGATTGCCTTGGCCGGAGAACCACGTTCTTCTGCCGCGGATGGTGGCCAAGCCCACTCTCTTAAGCTTGGTAGCGCCCAGCCTCTTTTCATCGGTCAACGCCTTACTACTCCGGCCGGATCTCGGCTTAGGTTGCAGGTCGGCAACATTGGCGAGGTGGTTTTAGAAGAGGAAAGTTCGGTATCGATTGCAGATGCCGAATCGGTTGATGGGGCATATTTTCTCGAGCTGGAAAAAGGACGCATGGTGGCCAGCATTTTTGCCGCTCCGCGAGTTTTCCAGGTCGGGACGCCTGCGGGGATTGCGGTAGATTTGGGTTGTATTTACGAAACCGAAATCTTGGGGCAAGGTCGAACCCAACTGAGCGTGATTTCGGGCAAGGTCTCCTTCGAGTCTCACGGCAAAGCGGTGGTGGTGCCGTCGGGGGCAATGGTGTGGGCATTGCCAGGGGCTGGTCCATCCGCTCCTGTTCGTCGCCAAGCCAAGCCCGTCTTTCGCCTAGCTTGGGAGGCCGCGGTGTTGGCAGCCGACGGCTCCAGGGAGTTGCAGCAGGCAGTGGCGACGATGGCGCGAACTGCAGAGGAAGCAGATGCGAGGACCCTTTGGTACCTGCTTCGAGATGAAGCTGCTGTTTACAAACCAGCTTTAGCTTTGGCCTTGCACCAGTTGGCTCCAGCTCCTGCTGGAGTCGACTTTCGCTCGGTTGCTAGCCTCGACGGTCCGGCGTTAGAGAAATGGCGCCTCGCCTACCGCTGGTAAATCTCCAGTCTCACAAACGGTTGCTGAGGGGCGCCGATGGCAACCCCATTGCCTTGACTGTCGAAGGCCACCACGTGATAGCCAAGCAAGTCAGGGATGGATTGCCAAGTTTTGCCGTCGTCTTGGCTCCAGTCCGCGCCGTGGGAGCCAACCGCCACCCAGACCGGTGGATGGCTGCCCGGAACAGGGGCGACGCAGGAACGGTAGCCAGACGGGCCATGTTCGTGGATGGGAGTCCACGTCTTGCCACCATCCGTAGTACGCGCTGCGATTTCAGAGGGGTTTTCTGGGTCGGAGTAGTCACCGCCGATGGCGATGCCGTGGTTGGAGTCACGGAATGCGACGGAAAAGATCCCTTGCGAGGCTTGGCCGGAACGAATCGGCAGGCTTTGGCTGCTCCAGCCGCCCTCGTGAATTGATTTAGCTGGGTCGGAATCCAGTTCGCTTCGGCTCAGCAAGCGCGCGATCTTGCCGCCCGTCGCAATCCGAACCCTGCCGTTGCTCGCGACCGCCGCCACCGTGCCACTGGCGGCAAAGCAATGCTCCTCGGCAAGGGCTGACGGCTGCAGAGAAGAGGGAAGACGCGTCCATGTGCCGCTTGGGTCGCGTTGGAAGAGCGTGAAGCGGCCGCCAACAGGATCGCCGAGAAGCACGCCACTGCCGTCGGCGCGTAGGGCGATCGAGTCGAAGAAGCCTTCTGGATCGGGATTAGCCAGCTGAAGCGTCCAGTTTTGTCCGCCATCATGGCTTTCGTAAATTGCCGAAGCCTCTCCAGGACCAGCTGCCATCAACACGATATGGTTTGTCGACAGGGCGTGGTTGTCTCGAAAATCCAAGTTTGATGCCTGGTCCGGCAAGGGGATCTGCTCCCAGTTGCGACCGCTATCGGTGCTACGGAGCACGTGCCCCTCGCTGCCACTTGCCCAAAAGGTGCCATTGCTTGCCACGCTAAGCCCGCGGAACGACGCTGAAGGCGCAGTGCCGGTTTGGTGGACACGGAACGCATAGGCCCTTGCTTCCGCCGTGGGGGCGGAGCTATCGGGGCTGGGTTGGGTGCAGCCCATGCCAACTGCTGCCAGCAGGGGTAGAGCACCAGCGAGATGCAAAATTTTCATCCTTGGAGTATGGCGATTCCGGTCGTGGAATCCTCCCAGAAATATTAGTCTAGGGGAATGGAAGCGCCTTCCAGAGCTGCCAGCCGTGCACAGACCATTGCCTTGGTGATTATCGCCACGGTCTTAATTGGTTGGGTTTTGCACATCGGTGCGTCCATCCTCCAGCCGATGGTGATTGCCTTGTTGCTGGCTAACGTGCTTCAGCCGGTGGTGACAGCGCTTGAGAAGCGGAAAATTCCCGGCCCAGTGGCAGTCTTGGCCTTGACCGCGATCTTGTTTTATTCGCTCTTCCAAGTAGGGGCGTTGGTGCAAGAGAGCGTTGCAACCTTTTTGGGTCAGGCGCCAGCGGAAGCGGCGGCTGTGGTGCCATTGGATGGGGAGCCAGGTTATGGAGCCAAGGGCGAACACCAGGCAGATGCTTCGGCGGATCCAGGCATTGATCCAAGTGCTGTCTCAAAGCTTCATTCGGTTGCCGAGCCAAATC
>CAZMDZ010000115.1:390-10327 GCA_964565175.1 uncultured Planctomycetales bacterium | reverse complement strand
CAGGGCAGTGACGTCGGAAGCGGGAGAGGAATTCGGATTGTCCTTCCACCAAAATGACCGGCCGAGCTTCCAGTTGGGCGAGTAGATCTGGCAGAGCATCGGCGCTGATCGGGAGGTCAGCCAAGCGCTTTCCCTTGAGTCCGAGGTCGCTGAGTTTCTTGGACAGGGGGGACCCGGGCGACAGGTCGCGGAACGGCATCAGCCAGGTCGGCTCGAGGATGGCGACCGGACCTTCGTTGTCAGGGAACGCCCATGCCTCGATGAAATAGACACCATCTCGCACTGGATCCGGACCAGTGGAGTTGCAAACCAGAAAAACAGGGTCGGTGGACGCCAGCACAGGGCTTATGGGGATGTTGGCTCGAGGCGCGGGAACGACGCGGTCCGAGCGCGATTCCGTCAGCATAAAGGAGACGGCTTCCGCTTCAAAAGGTAACTCGCTATTTGGAATATCCAGGAATCTGCCCTTGTGGGCGGGCTACTTGTGGCCTAACTTGAGAAGAAGTCTCAATAAGATGTCCACCCCCATTTCGCAAATGTCGACCGCTGCGGCTACCGCCGTTTTGGCGTCGAATTTCGACCCAGCTTCGCTCAGCAATCGACTGGCCGACGCGGGAATCCGCCTCCCTGCAGATTTCGAAGACTTTTACGGTCACGCGGTGCGCGCCCTCTACCGGTCGCTGCCTTTTCGTCAACGGCTGTCGACGATTCTGGACCGGCTGCACTACGATCGGCTGGTGGAAGTTCGGTCCGAGGACCCAGAATTGCTCAAAACCTGGTGCCAGTGCGCGAATTTCAGTCGTTGCCCGGACATTGGCGGCATTTTGTGGGCTTTCGCCCGCGATCCACGTCCCGAGGTGCAGCGCTCTTTGCAGCAACTGATTGCTCGGATCCGCGTACGCACTTTGCAGGGATAAACTCCCTAGCCGGTCCAGGATTCAAATCTGGACCAAGAATTGCCATCATCAAGGCCCAAATTGTGGCTTAACCAATGGCACCGTCGGGTCGTGCGGCTTGCTCCAAGTGGAGGGCGTCGCGATAATGCACGGTCTGATCCTTCCGCCTTCTCCCCAGAAAGCTGTTCAAAATGCTTGAAATCACCGTCATCCCTGTCGAGGGTTACCAACGAGTTTGCCGCGCTGTAGACCCTGAATCGGGTTTACACGCCATCATTGCTGTACACAACACCGTTTTGGGCCCAGCCCTGGGCGGCATGCGCATGTGGCCTTACGCCTCCGAAGAAGAGGCTTTGACCGACGTCAAGCGGCTGGCCCGTGGCATGACCTACAAGGCATCTTGTGCAGGCTTGGATTTGGGTGGCGGCAAGTCCGTCATCATTGGCGATCCGAAGAATAAGTCCAAGGCAATGTTTGAAGCCATGGGTTTGTTCGTCGAGAGTTTTCAAGGGGCATACATCACGGCGGAAGACGTCAACACCAAGGTCGAGGACATGGCCGTGGTCAACTCGGTCACTGACCACGTGGTTGGTTTGGCTGGCAAGTCGGACAACCCGTCGCCGAAGACCGCTTGGGGTTGCTACCTGGGCTTGAAGGCGGCCGCCGAGGAGAAGTTCGGGACTTCAGACTTGAAAGGGCTGACGATTGCGCTGGAAGGCGCCGGTTCGGTGGGTGCGGTTTACGCTGATCTCATTGCCAAAGAAGGTGGCAAGATCATCGCCGCCGACATCAAAGATGAAGCCGCCCGTTCAGTTGCTGATGCAACCGGTGGCTCAGTCGTCACCCCCGACGAAATCCGTTCGATCGAATGCGATGTTTACGCGCCTTGCGCCTTGGGCGGTTCGGTCAACGATGAAACTATTGCCAACCTCAACGCTCGCGTTGTTTGCGGCGCTGCCAACAACCAGTTGTTGCGCCCTGAGCACGGTGAAATGCTGCGTGAGCGCGGCGTGCTATACGCTCCAGACTACGTGGTGAATGCAGGCGGATTGATCAACGTCTACCACGAGTTGGTTCCTGGTGGCTACATCGAAAAGGCAGCGATGGCACAGATGGATTCGATCCGTCAGAACCTGCTGAAGATCTTCCAACTCGCTCGCGAAGAAGGCATCTGCACCGCCGTCGCCGCCGATCGTTTCGGCGAGGCTCGCGTGCTGGCAGCGATGGAAGAGGCCAAGGCCTAAGCAATTCAGCGGCTAGCCCCGGCTGGCAAATCGGCGAAGCATCACGCCAATCTTCGCACCTGACGACCTGCAGCAAAAGCTTGCTGCAGGTCGTTTTTTAGATCCTGGGCATCTTCGGCACCGACCGAAATGCGGATCAAATCCTCGGGCAAAGCGAAAGCACGGCGCTCTGCTTCAGGAATCGAGGCATGCGACATGCGGCACGGCATGCTGACCGTCGATTCGATGCTGCCAAAGCTGACGGCAATCGAAATTCACTGCAGCCGACGAATCCAAGCGGCGCTTTTTTCGACACAGCCCGTTTCAAAGCAAAGCACCGTACCGTTGCCACTGGTTTGGCTGCGGTGGACGCGGTCCGCGTCGCCGCTTAAGGCGCCGGGCCAGCGCAGATTTTTCACCTGCGGCTCGGCTTGCAGTAACTCGGCAATGGCTTGCACGTTTTCTTCTTGTTGACGCAGCCGGAGCGGCAAGGTTTTCAAGCCGCGCAGTAGCAGCCAGCACTCAAACGGCGCCAAGGCGGTTCCTTCAGCGTTTTGCACGAAGGCTAAACGCTCTGCAAGTTGCGCATCTCGAACTGAAAGCACACCACCGCTGACGTCGCTATGACCGCCGAGAAATTTGGTGGCCGATTGCATGACGATGTCGGCGCCCAATGCAAGTGGTTGTTGGCGCAATGGTGACATCAGACTGTTGTCGACCGCCAGCAAGCAACCCACTTGATGGCAAAGTTGGGCGGCTAAACGCAAATCGGTGATGCGCATGCGCGGGTTGGTCGGTGTTTCTAATAACAGTAAGTCGGCGCCGCTGGCTAGGGCGGTTTCTAAGGCAATGGCATCGGTGGTGTCGACGAATTGCACGTCGATGCCGGAAGGCGCGGTGATCTGGGCGAGCAGCCGCCAAAGTCCGCCGTAAAGATCGTCGCCAGCAACGATGCGGCCGCCCTGAGGGACGAGGCGGGTCAGTGCAGTTAACGCCGCCATGCCGGTGGTGAAGGCCAGCGAGTGCTCGGCTTGGTCAAGGCGGGCGAGCTGTTGCTGCAGAAGATCGCGAGTTGGATTGCCACTCCGGGTGTAGTCGAAAGCGCCGTTGTGCAGTGGGTCCGGCTGATGGAATGTGGCCGTCTGGTACAGCGGCGGCGCCGACGAAGAATGAGGATCCAAGGGATCGAAACTATCGCGGATTAAGCGGGTGGCAGGATTCATGCGACCACCTCCTGAACCTCTTTCCGGGGCAAGGGTGGATCCGCTTCGACTCGTTCGCGCCACAGGTCAAGCAAGTCGGCGAACACGGCTTCGGCAGTTGGCCATTTACCAGCACCATCGCCCTTGACTAAATGCTGTTGCCCTGCGCAATCTTCAAACTCCACCACATTGCCGACGCCTTCCGCTTGCAGCAATGGATGGCCATTCTCTAATGGAACCGGTTTGACCCAAGCCGAAACTCGGCCGTCGGCATGGCGTTTGGCTTCGGCCACCAAGCGCAAGTTTGGGTGGATTTGCTCAGTCGGCAAGGTGGCGATGCCTTGGCAGGGAATGCGTTCGGCGGGAAGGTGCACGCCCCACGCTTGTTCAATCAAAAGACTTAATTTGCGCGCGGCATCCCAACCGTAGACGTCGGCGCTGGGGTCGGCTTCGGCGTAACCTAATGCCTGCGCTTGCTGCAGAGCATCGGCGTAAGAATTGCCAGCGGCCATTTGCTGAAGGATGTAGTTGGTGGTTCCATTCAGGACCCCTTGTATCTTTGTCACACCAGCCCCATTCGAAGCACCGGCACCACTCGCGCCATTTACTTGGCTCAAGGGATTTCCACCACCGCCACGATTGGCCAGGCGGCCCGCGCTTTCCAACGCCGGAACTACGCCGCCAACCGCAGCGGAGCAACGCAGCAGCGGGTTGGATGAAACTCCACTGCCTTCAGCGGGCGCCGATGGATTGTTTGCTCGCAATCCACGATAAGGTGCAAGTTGCGATTGATGCTTGGCAACAAACTCTTTGTCGGCGGTGACTACTGCGGTACCGCTGGCCAGAGCCGTTAGAAGTTGAGGGGCCAAGCCAGCCGCCGAGCCCGCAAGTTCAACGACTACGTCCACCTCATCTAACCGAGCGGGTTGGCGGTTGATTTTCAGCGGATTGGCTAGCGAACTCAGCTGCTCGACCGGAGGTTGAAGTCGGCGCGGTTTGCCTGGATTGGCGGCGACCAGATCGGCGATTTCAAACTTGTCGTCGTGCTGCGCTAAGTAGTGGTAAACGCCGCTGCCGACGGTGCCAAGACCGAGCAAAGCCACACGCAGTCGGCTGGCATTGGGTTCGGATTGGTGGGGCGTTGGCTGATCCTCACACACCGCCGGATTGAATTCCGGCAGCGAAGCTAGAACCGTTTCCTTAGCTCCGACTTCGGTTGTTCGCGCCGAACCGCACTGGCCCAGCTCAAAAGGCAAGCCATTTTGCTGCGCGTATTGAACCGCCTTCGGTTGCAGCACCACGCCGCCGATGTCACGTGCTTCATCAAAACCAATCTTGCGGTAGCGGCGCGGCGGCGGGCCGTCGGCAGCCGGATCCCATTGGTAGAGGCCGGGAACATCTTTGAGCAGGCGGCAAGTACTGGTCGTCACCTTTTGCAGCTCGTTGGCAATTACTAGTGCGGTCAAATCCGAACCACCGCGGCCGAGCAGCGACAACCGGCCGTCGCTTTGACAGCCAACAAAGCCTGGCACGACCAGCACCGAGCGTTGCTCCAATCGCTTCAACAGGGGGGCGACGTCGAGGTCAACCGGATTGGAGTCCAACAACGGGCCGTCGGTTTGTAAATTCAGGCAGCGAGCAGTCAGTGCTTGCGCTGGCACACCCGCCTTGGCCAAAGCTACCTTCAGTAATGCCACCGCCTCGGTCTCTCCGGTGGCGAGCAATTCGCCGATCGCCACATCGTATTGTTCCTCGGCGATCAGTCCTGCCTGGTGCAACAAGCGGTCAGTGGTGTCGCCAATCGCCGACGTCACCGCAATCACCTTTTTGCCAGCCCGTAGATGGCGGTAGATTTCGTGCACGGCGATGTGCAACTGCTCGGCGCTGGGCAGCACCGAACTGCCGAACTTCAAAACTTGGATGGGGGATGGGCTCATGACAGCACACCTCCGAGCACACACTTAAGGGCCCAATCTAGTTCGGCGATCAAATCTTGCGAGGCTTCCAAGCCAACTGACAACCGAATCAAGCCGTCGCTAATCCCAGCGGCACGGCGCTGCTCAACCGGCACGCTGCCGTGAGTCATGGTGGCTGGGTGGGTGACTAAGCTTTCGACGGCGCCGAGGTTTTCGGCCAGTGCAAATAGCTTGAGGTGGCGTAAGAATTCTTTGCCGCCTTCCAAACCGTCGTGGAGCTCAAAGGAAACCATGCCGCCGCCGGAGCTTTGTTGTTGCTGCGCCAGTTGGTACTGCGGGAACGAAGGCAAGAACGGATAAGAAACTGACTTCACCGCTGCGTGCTTTTCAAGGAATTCAGCGACCGCCAATGCATTGGAGGAGTGCTTTTCCAAGCGCAACGGCAGCGTTTTCAATCCGCGTAAAGTCAACCAAGCTTCCCATGGCGCTTGGGTGGTTCCGGCAGTGCCTTTGACGAAGCGAAGTCGTTCGTCAAGCTCAAGGTCGCGCGTGATCAAGGCGCCGCCAACGGTTGAATTGTGCCCTTCGATGTACTTCGTGGTCGAATAAACCACCACGTCGGCGCCTAGATCCAAAGGCTTTTGCACCGCCGAAGTCAGAAAAGTATTGTCGACTGCAACCAACGCGCCTGCGTCTTTGGCAAGCTGGCAAGCGGCGCGTAGGTCCGTCAGTTTCAGCGTCGGGTTTGCGGGCGTTTCCAAGAACACCAGCCGCGTTGGCTTTTTCAGAGCCGTTGCCAGGGCCTCCAAATCCGCCGTGTCAACGAATTCCGCTTCCACCTGGAAGCTATTTAGAACCTGTTGCAGGACGCGAACGGTTCCGCCATAAACCACATCCGAGACCACAACTCGATCACCGGCGTGCAAAGTGGCCAAAAACAGGGTAGTGGTTGCGGCCATGCCGGTCGAGCAGGCGATCGCTGGCAGCGCTTTTCGGCCATCGCTGGCCAGGTCTTCCAAGGAGCTGACGCCGCTTTCCAGGGCGCCGAGCCGTTCTTCCAACGCGGCTACCGTTGGATTGCCAGTGCGGGTGTAGGTGTAGCCGCGGTCACGGCCGATGCCGTCCTGCAGGTAAGTGGTCGACTGGTGGACGGGGGTGAGCAGCGCCCCGGTGGCGGGGTCGGGACCGGGGCCAGCGTGAATCGCTTGAGTGGAGTAATGAGTCATCGTGCTGAGTGAAGTTGATCGGGAACAAACAAAAAAAGACCACTGCCTGAGCAGTGGTCTTTGGCGATCTGTCAGCTGATGAACTCATTCAACGACGCGACGCAGAGGACCACTGCCCAGGCCTGGGCATGTCCATCCACATCTGCATCATGAAGTTAGGTTTCATCGTTCTGGTCGACTGGCGACGGCAATCGGGTTGCGTTGGCCGGTCGAGGGCAAGAGCTTAAAGTTCAAACGCGGGCTGTCAACGGTTTGTTCCGCAAAAAACTTGAGTTAAGCCGAGGTGATGACCTCGCAACCGCTTTCGGTGACAATCATCGTATGCTCGGTTTGGGCGATGCGCACGTTCGGATCCGGATCCAACAGCGGCGGGTAAACCGACAAGCAGCCAGTTCGGATCAAGCGCGCAAGTGTTGCTTCCACAGCATCTTTGGGCTGACCCATGAAAGTCCGGCGGGCAAAAGGCAGGCCGTTCATCGCCTGGATGGTTTGCCAAACAGCCTCGTCGATTTGTTTCATTTTGCGCGGTGGTTTGCGCAGCATGAAAACTTCGCCGCGGCCGTGCTCGGTGACTTGGCCGCGACCATCCGTGGAAAAAGGTTCGATGGCGATCACCATGCCCGGCAGCAGTTCAAAACGGTCGCCGCGGTCGGGGCTGGCCGGAATTTGCGGCGAAGTGTGTACCTTCCAACGAGCGACTCCATGCCCCGTCAAGTTGTAGACCGGACGGAATCCGTGCCCCTTAATCGCCGCCTCAATCGCCGCGCTGACCTCTTTGACCATCACTCCAGGACCCACCGCCTCAATCGCCGCCGCTAAGCCGTCGGCCGAGGCTTGGATCAGCTTTTGCATCTCTTTTTTCTCGCCCAAGTATTTAGATTGCGCGTTGTCGGCAACATAACCATCCACTTCGACGCCGATGTCAATCTTGACCACGTCCTCGTCTTCGAAGACGGTGGTGTCGGTGGGGTGAGAGCAATAGTGAGCTGCAATATTGTTGCGGCTGGTTTGCGCAGGGAAGGCTGGCCCGCCTCCTTCTTGGCGAATAAAGTCCTCGACTTTTTCCACCACCTCGCGCAGTAAGACGCCGGGCTCAATCAACGAAATTCCAAGCTCGCGGGCTTCGCGGGCAATGCGCCCGGCTTCGCGGAATTTCTCCAGCGCTCCAGGCTCAAGGGCGGGGGTCAGTATGGCCGACATCGTAGTTGCTCCCAATTGGAAGCTGAGATTTTACCCCTCCCTGTAGGTCGCAGTTTCCAATCCTCCAACCTGTCAGCCAGTTCCCTTCAGGATTTCGGCTGATCCGCCGAAAGATAACTGTCCAGTTCATCCCAGTCATGCTTCAAATCACAACCGGCCAGAAAATTGGCCCATTTGAAATCCGAGGGTTCCTCGGTCGAGGCGCTTTCGCCCAGGTTTTCTCTGCGATTGACACCAACAATCGACGCGTTGCCCTGAAATTGGGCGACGAAAGCGGAGGCGGGCGCTTCTTGCGCCGTTTCCGTGAAATAACATCCGAGCGCAGCCCCACCGGCCTGAGCCCCGACGAAACCCCAGCCGAGGCCATGTTCCTCGACTCGCTGCACGGTGCGCGAGCCGAAATTCTCGACTCCAATGAAGTCGACGAAATGCTGTGGCGCGAAGCCAAGCTGCTGGAATCTGCTGGCGGCGTCGGCTTTCCGGAGTTTTACGGCGTGGAAGAAGTAGACGGACGCCCCGTCATCGTGATGGAAGAGGTTGATGGCAGTTCGCTGCGCGACCGCATCCGTTCACTGGAGGGCGTCAAGCTGTCCTGGTTTATCCAGGTGGCAAAGACACTGGAGCAAGTGCAAGAATTGGGTTGGGACTGTCATGGCGACGTGAAGCCAGAAAACATTTTGGTGCGCCGTGATGAATCCATCGTGCTGATCGATCCTACGCCGTCGCTGGGCCGGCCCGATCTCTGCGTGACCACCCCCTGGTACAACCCATTCCTGCAACGCTCCGCAAAGAGTGATGCGCAATCCATCGCTACCATTCTTTACGAATTGTTCTGCGGCGCACTGCCGTTTGAGCAGGTGCCATTCCGCTACGCCGGTTGCGAAATCACTGCGGACATGCGAGAAGATCACGACTTAATGATGTCGTTATTCCTGTCCTTCCCGCGCCCGCGTGAACTCAATCCGCGCTCGCCGGTGGAGTTTGATCGCATGATCTACCGCACCATGGCCGACCCGAATTACGGCTTGACCGAGTTGCGTAGCGAGATGGAAGAGTTCTTGCTGAAGAACAAGTAAGTGCTCTCCCCCCAGAGCTTGGTGCGGGTTCCTAAAATGAACCACTAGGGCCCGCTGCCAATGCTAGAACTACGAGCCAACTGCGAAGCATGCCAATGCAATCTGCCGCCTGATTCGGATCGGGCGTGGATTTGCTCTTATGAGTGTACCTTTTGCAGAGATTGCGTCACTGGACCCTTGGCCGGTGTTTGTCCGAACTGCGGTGGTGAACTTCTGCGTAGGCCACGTCGGCTCTTGAAACCCGATGCGCCGGAAGTTGGCGGCGAGATTGCTTCGGAGCAACCCTCGGCTGACGCCTAGAGAGCTGCGAATGAAGGCTCGCTAATCGATCGACTTCACCGTGACTGCTTCGGCGTACTTGCGCAGCAGTTTTCTAGCGAGTTGAGTGGGTTCGATATCGTTATTGGTTTTGCGCAGTGCCTTGGTCAGTTCCTTGGCAATGCGATCGCCTGCGCTAGACTTGCGCGCCGGGAATAATACTGGACGATTGGCAAGAGCTTCGAGGATCCGGCTGCCGTCGGCGATGGCGGCGGCGCGTATGGTGTCTTTTTTATGCTCTTTGAGCTTCTGCTCCACTTGGGTGCGGATCGTCGATTTTGCAAAGCCGTGATCGATGGCGGTTTTGAGCCGTTAAAGAAAAATGAGCGGGAACGCCGCGGGCAGACGATTGCCTGGCGCAGCTACACCGTGCACAGTGACGGCCAGCTGATTTCGTTGCATATCGATCCCGCTGAACTGGCGAAAATTCAGCAACGTTAGAGTCTCCTTCTATGGGGCTTCCGTTTCCCAACTAGGGGAGGATCTGCACCTCTATCGCCGCAGAGCTGTCGTCGGCTTTGTGGGCATTTTTGCGCATGCTGACTACGGCGAAGTGAAGGGAGCGACCGACGAGTTGGGCGAGGTCGTCGGCGTTCACGACTAAGCTTGCGGTTGCGTTGCCAAGGGGATCGAGGTTGCCTTGGGCGCCTAGCGTGGTAAGTGGGCTGTAATCCCCGGTCCATGTTTGCAGCACGAACGGGTCATACTTTAAGGGGATCCAAGTTCCCAAGTAGAACTTGCCCGGGCCGCTAGCTGAAACAAGTAGCTTGTACTCTTTGAGGTGGGGAGGCGGCGGGAAATCGATGTCGAAGTGCAAAATGCCGCCTGTCGATGCCGAAAGGCTTGTTTGGTCGACGGCTAAATACTTGGATGGTGGGGC
>CAZMDZ010000115.1:0-380 GCA_964565175.1 uncultured Planctomycetales bacterium | reverse complement strand
CCAATCGAAATCGCCTAAGTTGGCAATGCCCGTTCCAAGTTCAGACCCTACATCTTTGGCTTGAAAAACAGCGTGCCGCTTGCCGGATTTCCCCGAGTAGGCATGAACCCGGCCAGCTTTTGGAGTGGTTGTATTTAAGGAAGGACTTCCCACGGCGACGTCCGGGATGCCATCCCAATCAATGTCTCCAATGCCAGCCACGGAATACCCCAATCTCTGATCTCGTTCACTGCCTTCCCAGAGATGAAGAGCTGATCCGGTCCAGCCTGAAACAACCACTGCAGCCCCGGCATTGCCCTCCAAGTTGGCATTGTTGGTGTCGGCGCCAACTACCAAATCTTTAAACCCATCGCCATTGACATCTCCAATCAAGTCCATGT
>CAZMDZ010000114.1:0-10355 GCA_964565175.1 uncultured Planctomycetales bacterium | reverse complement strand
TAAGGTTCTAATTTCAACTCTTCTTTTAAAGGTTTAAAATCAACTGATGTTTTATATAACCTGTAATTATACTTCGTAGTTTTCGGTAATTCTAGATAGTCCTTTACAGCAACTTCCAAGTACTTAGGCT
The DNA here is from genome assembly GCA_964565175.1 of uncultured Planctomycetales bacterium. Lineage (GTDB taxonomy): Bacteria > Planctomycetota > UBA1135 > UBA1135 > UBA1135 > JACNIZ01. Next base: position 10,225 of record CAZMDZ010000114.1, on the reverse strand, counting down.
TACCTGAGTTCAAGGTCTGTTTATTATTAGTCTTTAACCTTAAAATATGATTTTCCGTTACAAAGAAAGGCTTACCTCTTGTGGGGGATATCTTATACATCCTTCCTTTTCCGGTGGCTAACTTTTTAACCTTCCTACGCTCAGAGTCGGGACCTAAAAGATAATCCCCGACTTTAACATCTTCCACTTTAACTAAGTTCCCAGAGTAGTCTATCAGTTCTTGACCCTTTCTAAAGCACTTACTGTCGTTAAATTTATTGCTCTCCTGAGGGGCATTAGAAATATGATTATTTGTATACATTGCTACATAGTGGTGAGTCCCCTTTCCAGGATACACCCTCCAATTATTATGTTTAATTCCTCTCGCCAAAATCTTTTGGTAATTATCCCATACGTCCTGTTGCCAATCCCTAGGTTGCCCGGGTCCTAAAGGGGGTCTTCCATAAAACCCCCAATGCACCTTTTCAGGTCCTACTTTGGAGTTAACCCCCATTGCTACAGTAGGGATTTGTTTAACATCTTGTTCGTGGTGAATGCCCCCAACCCAACCAATTCTAGTCAGGTTTTTATAGTTTCTTTTTGGCATGTTCCAACATGGAAGGTCATAATCAATTGCATTTTTAATAACAACTAACGTACCTTTCACATGAGAAGAGATTCTGTCTGCAAACTTCTTTTGAGTTACTGATACTAAATCAGCGTTCCCATATAGAACTTTAGTTAGCTCGTTTAATCTCCCCTCTGTGTACACTCTGTGCAACCTATGTCCTTTATACAAATCAGTTAGTAAGTCATCAGTATCATAGTGAAGTAAACAATTTTCACTCTTAACCGCCTTTACTAATTCAATCATGTAAGAAGGGCCAAGATTTGAGATGTTCTGGGTGAACACCACATCCGCCCATTTAAGGTCCTCCGAGACTTCCATACCTTCGACGGGTTTCTTTGTTTTCTCGTCCCAATTTAAGGGGTTGAAATTGAACCTTACTTCTACGTCGGCAGGGCACTTTTCCGCTAACTTTTCGAAGGGCATAATTGCTCTATAATAAGCACAGCCCCCAGAATTCGCCGGGGTGACGAGGATTTTAATTTTATTATCTTCCATACTCATAAAAAAAGGGGACCCTAAAAGAGCCCCCCCTAAACATAACCTATTTAATTCAAGCCTTTAAGGTGTGAGAGGTAATCCTCCTCCGAATCTTCACTACTTGTATCAGTATTAGTAGAACCACCTTCCCCCGTAATTCCCATAGCCAACTTCTTCAATTCCTCGTACTCCGCAGGTTTCACTAACTCGTGAATACTATGAATTTCGTCCATCGATAGTGCATCCTCTGCGGGAGACCCTGCGGGAGTACTTTTTGGACGGGGAGCGGACTTGTCGTAATTCGGCCATTGTCCTTGGTTATCCCGAATAATTTTGAAATCATGCCCTGTTTCTAAGTGGGTGATATCCCCGTAGTCCTCGTCAAAGAAGCAGTCCAAAATCTTAGTGAACAGCTTAATTCCCAGAGAAAGAATTTTAACCTCTGTCGATTCACGGTCTAGCACGTTCAAGTAAAAACGCTTACGTGCTTTAATTTGGCGAGCGATGTCCTGGTTTCCGGGCTCCTTAGTGTTCCACAACTTAAAACTCAAGTCACAGAGAGGACAAGGGTTTCCCTGTACTTTAGGGCAGTGGTAATTCTTTTCATCAATGCGGTGAATCGCTGTCTCCGCGTAAAAGTCCAATTCCTCATTTTTTGAGGGCATGATACGTACTAGAGTTGCACCTTCATCCACTCGTAAAAACTTGTTAAGGAAATCAGGGTTTTCCCCACTACCCACTTTGTTAATTTCGTTGTATTTTTGTCTTAGTTGTTCTATGTTTACCATTTTTTTAATCCTTCGATGTTATTCTATTATAGTTTATTATTGTTAAAAGTTACCCTAAGTCTGTGACCATTTTTGCTTCGGCTCTCTTATTTGCAGATACCTGAATTAGAGTGTCCTTTTTGTGGTCTAAAGCCGACAGGACACCCCTTGCAAGGTTGTACTTATACTGGCACTCTCGTACTTCCTTTCTCATAAGGGAGAGTGAATCAAGTGTTTTAACATAAGCGTCTAAGGACCTATCCGTAGCTTTTTTACCTTTGGAAAGGTCAGCCGCTCTTTTCTTTTCCCTTTCACTAGCTTCCGCCTCTTCGTACTTAGCCTCGGTGTCCGCCATAATTTTCTTGGCATACGCTACTAGGGCGGAGAAGAAAGCGTAAATCCCAGAATGCTCTTCTAGGATGTTGTCCAATTCGGACTCTTCAATTAGAAAGTATTTGGCGGCGATTTTACCATACTTACCGTCGAGATTCTCGTACAATTCAGTTATTCCATTATCCATTATTATCCATCAGGTACTCAAATAAGTCGGGGTTAAGAGACGCGAGTAACACTACCATATTAGAGCTTACAGTTACTAAAAATTCATTACTTATTGTTGGAATTTCTTCATCGTCCCCTAATCCAAATAAATCGTATCCTACGTGGAAAATCTCATGGAGAAGGGTTGCCTTATAGTCCTCCAAACTTTGGTTAGGGTCTACACTTATAATACCCTTGGAAATCTCCGTATACCCATACAAATCCTCTTTCTCTAAAGACTCTTGAATTATTTTAAATTCTTTGTGTCCTACCGTAAGTGTCATTGGGTGTATGGGCTTTGGAAATTTTTTAGGTGACATTTAGGCTGTTTTCTGTTTTACCACCAAAGTTGAATAATCAATAGTGATGGGTATAACATATCTAGCCCTTCCATTGCGAGACTTAATAATGTAAGCCCTTGCCTCCCCTTTATCAAACTCCATTTCATCCTGATTAATGGAGAAAACAAGGTCACAAACACGGGTTTTTCCGTAGGAATCCGCTAATTCAGTATCTGTAATTAACCTTACCTTTTTCCCTTCCCTATTGGTTTGGGTTGCGGTCCATAAAATCGCATCATGCTCAATAGCCAACCCTCTGAGCTCCTGTGCCAACCTTTCTTGTGCTTGGTATTCAGCTAAAGCGGCATCCGTGGCTAATAACTCCAGATAATCTATAATAATTACGTCCGGGGTAAAGTTCTCGTAGTTTCTAAGTTGAACCAAAAACGACCTTATGGAATTGACCGTTGCTCTTTTTGTGGGAAATTCTTTAATTTTAATGGTGCCTAATTTATGACCCCCCAAGATTTTATCGAATTTCTCCTCCAAATCGGTCGTTCTATGCTTTAATTCATCCTGCTTAATTCGGGTGAATATTGAGTCAAGCCGTTGAGCCACTCTATCCTCCGACATCTCAAGAGAAATGTACAACACGTTCAGCCCGTCCACACTAGAGCGTACCGCTTGGTTCGCCAAATATAGGGATTTTCCAACCCCAGGAGGTGCTACTACCATAGCAAGCTCCTTGGAAGCCATACCTCCCTCTAGAGAGGCATTCATAGCTTCAAACACCGTTTGATATTTCTTAGTTGCTTTGGTGTTAGAGAGGCGTTTCCATCGGTCTCCAATGGTGTTAAAATAATCCACCCCTAAATCCACGTCCCTGCTTACAGTTAGAGCGTCCCTAATGGCAGTTTCGATATTTCCAAATTGCTTTTTCTTTAGGAAAGATAACGAAGAAATGATAGCATCCTTAATTGCCTGTTCTTTTGCAAAAGTTTCCACTAAATCCAGTAAGTACTCATCATTCTCAATGGACTCTCTGTCTAGCTCATTTACCCTTTGGAGTTCATCCTTATAGTCCGAAAATAACTCGTTGGAGGACTTAGTGGTTTTAACCTCCTCTAGGAGGATATCATCTGTAGGTACTTTTTTGTACTTCTTGTAATACTCCACTGTGATGAAGTAAAACCGTTGGAGCGCAGGGTATTCAAAATACTCAGGCTTAACCATCGGCATTGCTTGAACGAGAAAATTCTTGTCCGATTTGGACAAGAATACAATTCCTCGTTGAATGTTGTCTGATAGCTCATATGTCATGTTACCCTATAATAGACAAAACTTTCAAATTTTACCACTTTCCAGTAGAGCCAAAACCGCCTTCTCCTCTAGGGGTTTCCCCTGAAAAGAACTCGTCCTTTGTAACCTCAACTATTTCCACGTTAGGGAGTTTGTTTATAACGATTTGGGCAAATCTTTCCCCTTTTTTTAATTCGAAGGGGAGGTGGGGTCTTAAATTATGAAGGGCTACCATCACAGGACCCGTGTACCCACTATCAATAGTTCCTGGGGCGTTCGGTATAAAAACTTCCCTTTTTATAAAGGAGCTCCTAAGCCTAATTTGTGCCTCGTACCCTACAGGAACGTCAATTCTAATTCCTGAGTCCACTAACGCTATATCTCCACCTTGAATTATAACAGACTCATTTGCGTAAAGGTCGAACCCCGCATCCGTAGAATGTTTGTACGCAGGGAGGGGGTTATCTGAATGATTATAAATTCTTAAGAGTACCACTTAACCCTGCCTCCCCGAGCCTCTAAGGGTATGGTCTAGTTCCGCACCCGACAACTTGGACACCGCATCTTTTACGATGCGTTTAGATACCTCCCTTCTTACTTTGGCTTCCTTGGACGAAACTTTTTTAGCTCTTCCATTTTTCTCAAAGTAGTCATAGTTAATTTTCATCCTAGAATAAGGGGATACCCCCGACTTCCCATCAACGGCAGCTTTTGTAGTTTCAATTTCTTTGTTGTACCACCGTGACCCAACTTTTTTAATATCGTCCCCTTTTCTATCGGAGAACACAGGGGTTTTATCTCCTGCATTCCACTGTATTTGCATATTTTGGGTTTCAATACTCTTCTTAGCCCTTCCTCCGCAGTCGGGGCATTTCACTGATTTTTGAATATTCGTAATCGAGAACATTCTCTCAATAAAAGTTTCACATTTATTACACTTATAGTCGTAAAAAGGCATTAAATTTCACATACTCCATCTTTACATGTATCAATAGACTGCGCAAGTTCCATTACTTCCCCTGACGTAATTAATTTTTTAACGTCAATGGTAGCGTGGTTAATAGCTTCCAAAGGTTCATTCCCTCTAGAGCCAGCTTTATAAAAAGTAATTCCTTTTACGTCGGGTAGACACAACAGGACCTCCTCATACAAATCATCGGATTTAAAACCTTTTGGAAGGTTAATAGTTTTGGATACTGCAGAATCAATACAAGATTGAATAACCGCTTGTACCCTCATATGCTCCTCTGGAGTTACGTCATACGCACCTACCACGTGGGAAATGTCTTTCCCCCTCAAATACAAGTCCTTAAATAAAGGGTCAATCACAACCGCTTCATTCCAAACTCCTTCCGACCCTGTTCTCCATCGTCTTTTGTACACAGGGGAGAATAAAGGCTCAATCCCCGTAGAAACGCCCAAAACCATACTAGTGGTTCCACATGGCGCGACCGTCAACATAACGGCATTCCGAAGCCCCCTTTTTTTAATCTCCTGCCGTAAACGGGAAGGTAGAGTTTTGAAATACTTCTCCTTCCGTAGGCTTCCCCAGTTATATTCAGGGAAACTACCCCGCTCCTTAGCCAAGTTCATGGACGCTTTGTAAGCTTCGTTTCTGATAGTAGAAAATAGCCTCTCCAAAAACTCAATACAACTTTCAGAGCCATACTTATACCCAGCCTTAATTAAGAAATAGTGGAGACCTGTTACTCCAAGTCCGATTCTTCTACTTTTTGTACCGACTTCGCTACATTCTGAAATCGGGAAATAGTTTGTTGAAAGTACGTTATCAAGGAAGCGGACACCAACGCGAATAGTCCGAGCGATGCGACTCCAATCAACATTGCCATCAGAATCAACCATGTTAGACAAATTAACATGCCCAAGACAGCAATTCCCATACGCAGGGAGAGTAATTTCACCGCAAGGATTTGTCGAGTTAAGGTTTTCGAAGTAAGAAACATTTGTGTGTTCATTTGCTAAATCAATATTAAAAATTCCAGGTTCTCCAGCTTCTACTGCGTTATCTAGAATTCGTTGCCATATTTTCTTTGCTTTAATTGCAACTTTTACAGGGTGCCGAAAAGTGTCTAGGTAATGTTTTTTGTGGAACGTATCCGCTCTACCAAGGGCATCCTCCTCATTTTTAGCCACCACCTCAATGGGGACAGCTTCTCCATCTTCCGATACTCGGTCTACAGAATACATATAGTACTTGTTTTGTCTTCCTCCAAAAGTAAAGTACCAGTCCTCATCATTTTCCACGGCTTCCGTGAATCTGTTTGTAACTGCGACCGAAATATTAAAATTGGTTAGTTCTTTACGGTCTAATTTAACATACAAAAACTCCAAGAAATCAGGGTGATTGACATTTAAAATAGCCATTAAAGCAGTTCTTCTATTTTTCCCCGCACGAACATGCTCCCCTACCTCATTAATCATCCGCATAACGGACAATGACCCTGGGGCGGACCATTTGATGTTTTGGATAGCATCCCCTTTAGGTCGAATCTTAGAGAAGTTAAACCCAATGCCTCCGCCCGCACATGAAATTTTATAAGTATCCGCAATGATTTTGGAGATACTTTCCACGTTATCCTCAGGGTCTAAAACATAGCAATTTAATAGGTTGTACTTGTTTCTTCCTGCCCCAAACAAGATTCTACCTCCTGGACAGAAATCCCCTGAATCAATGGCTTGGTGAAACTTCCGCTCTACAATTTCTCGGTGTTCCGGCTTCTCAGGGTCTGCAATAGCCCTCGCCACTCTCCCCGCCAAATCAGTCCAGGTGGTTTCACCCGGGTATGCGTACTTTTGCATGAATATAGATTCCTGCAGACTCCCTTCAGGGAGTACGTAGGACCCCTTTCTTACTTTTCTTCCGTTAATCATAGTAACGCAAAAATATAGACTTCATAAATTACCAAATACAACAAGCCTTCATATTCGACTTCATTACCACTGTAATCCCCGAAAATAACGTGGTCCCCCTCTTTAATTTTAATCTCATCAGACCCTACAGCAATAACTTTGCCTTCATTCACTTTTTGGTCTTTAACGGAGTCCGGGATAATAATCCCCGATTCAGTCTCTAGTGATACTTCCGCTCTTCTTACGAGCAGCCTTTTTCCATATGGTTTTATCATTTTTATTTCCTTGATTAATACGAGTTATGCCCTTCTCTTTCATAACAAAAACTTCAGAGCTTTGGTCTTCTATTAGAGAGTTCAAATACGTATTATGAGTCACTAAAAACACACTTTTTCCTTTTGAAATCTCTTCGAGCAAGGTATGTAGTCCTTTCACCCCCTCTTGGTCCAAGGATTCCGCGACCTCATCAAAGAACACGATATTGGACCTTTCCTTTCCTGATAAAGTAAGTAAATCATTAAGAGCCATCATTACGGACAACCCAATTTTAGTCTTCTCCCCTCCTGATAAGGATTCATAATAGCACTTATGCTTTTTATTGTAAATGGACTCTTCCAATAGGTCATTAAACTTAATAGAGAAAGTACTATTAGTTAAAGTACTAACGTAATGATTAGTTCTTTCGTTGAAAAAATCCAAAACATGGCGAATCAAGTACTTAACAAGCCCCTGCTCCGAAAACGCAGTTTCCCAAAACCTCATTAAGTCATACCTCTTCTGAGCGTCCGCCATTTGAGTGGAATACTTACGGGACATTCTCTGTTGTGCCTTTAAATCTTTTTTTAGAACTTCAACTTCCACGTCCAGAGACTTCAAACTTTCTATTACTTCTAAGTCAGCCGCTGAAATAGGAATATACGTATCGTCTATGTCCTTCTTTAGTTTTTGGAGACCCTTTCGTAGACTTTTTTCTTTAAGCCGAAGCGTTTTAACGTTGTCCTCATTCTCTCTTAGAGTATCTTGTATTACTTGAGGGAAACCCCCACAATGTTCACAAGAGGAATTACCTTTTAAGTGTTTCGATTCTTTTGTAAGTCTATTAATAGTATTCCTTACGCGGGTAAGGGTATGTTCCTTGTCCCTTAATTTAAGGTCCATTTGAGCTTTTTCTCTTTCTAGAGACTGAATTTCAGCCACAGAATATTTATCTACTTCAATATCCTTTTCTAACAGAAGGGACACCCCTTCTTTTTTGTTTTTTGCTAATTTCTTAAGCTTCTTCTTTATCCCATTCGCTTTTTGAAGGGATTCAGCTTGCAAAGTAGCCGCAATTTTCTTTTCAGTATTATACTTAGTTTTTAAAGACCGAATCCGTGGTCTAAACCTAAAGATGTCCGTTACATTCAAAAAATTCTGTATCATAGCCCTTTTTGTCTCAGGGGTGGACTCCAAGAAGTTAGTGGTGTTATGTTGTCCAAACACTAAAGAGGCTAGAAACACATTATAATTGGTATTCAACAACGTTTCCAGGTACTCTTGTGTTTCCTGGATTCCCTCTTTGGTTTCACTGACTCCCCCCACTTCTAAAATGAGGACTGGGGGCTTTTTGGTTCTAGTGATTACTACTTTATCATTCACCCTTAGTACAACTTTGCACTTCCCCTTCGTGATGTTATTCGTAATACTCTTCTCAGTGGTTTTCCGAATGGTCTTTCCAAACAGAGCAAATACCACCGCTTCAATGATGGTACTTTTTCCTGCGCCATTAGAACTGTGGGGCGTTGTATCCTTGTTTTCCCCCATCACTCGGGTAATCCCGGAATGCTTTTCAAAATTAAAAAAAGCTTTTTCAATTGAAAGAAAATTTTCTATCTCAATACTCTTAATTCTCATTATTTTTAATATCGTTCAATGCTTTTAGCAGTTCATCCTTGGAAAATACCGATGTTTTTGAGTTTATGTAATCGGAGATAACCTCATCGTCCAAACTTAAAATCTTCCTATCCGGCACGTAGTCAGAGGTAAACTTAGGGAGAATATCCTCAAAAGAAAACTCCAAATAGTCAACATCATAGTCCTTAACCAATTTGTCATGGATTTGACGTTCAACATACTCGTCCAATCGGTCAAGCTTTACCCTCAATAACGTAAAAAAAGAGTCATTGCCCAATTTTTTGTACAGGGAAGGGAGCTCGTCAATCCCACACTGCAGGTGTCGAATTCCAAAATTAATAGGTTTCCTGTTTATGCTTACCTCTTGGTCTCGAATAAGCATTTCCGTTACCCATTTTTGGGCATTGGCTTCCCCAAAGGACGTGGAGTAGGGAGTTCCTAGCACATGAATATTTCCATACACTTTTGGTTTGTGTATGTGCCCTAAAAAAGATAACTTTTTCTTGGGGAAATGCTTAGCCTTTACATCACTTTCATACACGAAGTTTCCATTTGAAATACAATCCTGAAACCCAAAGTGCCCTACTAGATGATTTTTAGCCTTTTTAACTCCCTCCACAATCTTGGAAGGGTCCTCGTAATGGGGGACAAAATCAAAACTTGTGTTGCATATGGATACTGTAGAAGTGTCCTTTATTACGGTCGCTCTGCCTTTAAACAGGGACAGAGTGGTATCCGAGGAGCCGTCCTTTCTGATGCTATCGTGATTCCCTCTAAGTATAAAAATATTTTTGCACTTACACGCGGAAAGAAATGCATCAAAAGCTAATAATTCCTCTCCCTCAGGGTTTCGTTTGTGGAAGATATCCCCTCCTATAACTAACGCATCGGGGGGTTTAGTGTTTACTAATTTTTTTAGAGTTTTTACCTGCTCCTTTAAATACCCAGGAATATAATCACTTCTTAAATGTAAGTCAGTTAAAAATAAAATTCTGTTAGTTCTGTTCATACAAAATTGTAGTAGGACAGCACTTCCTGTACATTCTCGGGGGTGGAACCGTTAAATTCAATCCCCTTCAAGTGGCCAAAGGAACTTCCAACTTCTATATCTACTTCCATCGGGACCAGAAACTTCAAGTTATACAAAACTTCCAAGTACGAAGTATCCTCTAGAACTTCTTTTACCACCTTACAAACTTTTTCCACATCTTTCACATCACACTGAAGTTCAACACTGTCATGTACAGTAGCTAACAATTCCGCACTTACAAGACCTTCTTTCTTAAGGCGATTACTTAAATTTAATACTGAATGAAGTACAATATCAGATGTGGAGCTTTGGATTACGAAGTTTAAACCTTGGCGTAAAGCTCTATAGTGGTACCTTTTGTTTGGGCTTTTAACATTGGGAAGATTCCTTCTTCTACCGAAAAGACTTAGGGAATATTCATTTTTTGCAACGAAAGAATTTACACTTTTCATAAACA
>CAZMDZ010000113.1:0-10366 GCA_964565175.1 uncultured Planctomycetales bacterium | reverse complement strand
CAGCCGCGCCCAGTTCGGCCTTCAGGCACGAGACCGCAGCGTTTTCTTCACCGCAGACGGCATCTCCGTCGTCTTGCAGAACGGCACCCGCTTCGACCTCGCCTTCGCCGGGGCGGATCACCTGCAGTGGGGCGGCAATCTGGAATCTTTGACTCGCCACAATTACATGCGCGGCGAGCGCGAGAACTGGCTGCTCAATGTGCCTACCTGGCAATCGGTACGCGCCCCGCTAGCCGATGGTTTGGACCTTGAGTTCGCCTTGGATGGGCAACGCCTCAAGTACAGCTTCCACGTGGCTCCGGGAACTTCGGTGGACGGCTTGACCGTTCAGTTCAGCAACTGTGACTCCCTCGCCCTTGCCGACGACGGCGGCCTACGCATTGATCGAAACGGCGCCGTGCTCGAAGACGCTGCTCCACTTGCTTGGCAAGATCTGCCTTTCAGCGATTCCGCGTCCCAATCGGTGGGATCAAACCAACGTGCATCGACCACCAGCTTGAACCGCCAAATGGTCGACGTCCAATTTGAGGTGGATGCGCAAAGTCGGATCGCTACTTTGAAAGTTGGTCACTACGACTTGCAGCAACCGTTGGTCGTCGACCCGGAGATTTTGCTGTTGTGCGGCTTTCTCGGTGGCGCGCTCGACGAACAATGCCGCGGCATCGACGTCGACAGTGTCGGCAACATCTTTGTGACTGGCTTCGCCGAGTCGCAAGACATGCCGGTGGCCAACGCATTCCAAAGTGATTTTGGTGGCGGCGAAATGGATGTATGGGTAGCCAAAATCACGCCAACCAACACCATTGCTTTCCTGACTTACCTTGGCGGTAGCGGCAAAGAACTCTCCTACGACTGCAGCGTCGATGACGAAGGAAGTGTTTATGTCGTCGGTGGTACCACTTCGGCGGACTTTCCGTTTTTGAACGGACCGGGGTCGGGCAATAACGGCAGCTTGGATTGCTTCGTCACCAAGCTCGACAATGATGGCGCACCGGTTTACTCGGGCACCTTTGGTGGAACCGAGTTCGACAGCTTGCGCGGCAATAACGTTGACGCAGCTGGCAACCACTACGTCATTGGCCGTAGCTTTACCTGGGATGGCAGCTTCCCGGTTGTTGGCGGTCCGCTGCTTTCGCATAGCGGTGGCATTAGCGATGCGATCGTGGCGCGGATTTCGCCGGATGGATCGACCTTGGTTTTTGCCGGCTTCATTGGCGGCGATCAAGTGGATTATGGCCGCGACATCCTTGCTGATCCGGATGGCAACGTTTACGCCTGCGGCTGGAGCAACTCCGACGAAACCACCTTCCCCGTCACCGTCGGCCCGGACCTCACCCACAATGGCGGCGCCAAAGATTACGGACTGGGCTGGGAACAGTACGGCGATGCTTGGGTCACCAAGTTCAGCGCCGACGGCACCACTTTCCATTACTGCGGTTACATCGGCGGCGCGCGGGCCGATGCCGCTTTTGGTTTGGCTTTGGATGATCAAAACCGCCTCTACACCGCTGGTCACACCACCTCCGAATCCGATACCTTCCCCGTTGCCGTCGGCCCGATGATGGAGTTCCAAGGCAACGGCAACCCAGATCTCAATCCCTACGGCGACGGCTGGGTAGCACGGGTCAAAGCAGCGGGCACAGGCTTGGATTTTTGCGGCTACGTCGGCGGCGATGGCCCCGACCGTGCCTGGCGCATGAATCGAAGTGACATTGACGGCGCCATTTATCTGGTTGGCGTGACCTCGTCCACCAAGCAAACGATGCCGCACCTGAATGCCGGTGCGCGTTCTCTTCGTGGCGGCAGCAGCGACGCTTGGCTGGCACGCGTTGACGGTGAAGGGCGCTGGGTGGATTACACTTCGCTGTTCGCTGGCGACAAGCAGGAAGTCATTCGCGATGTTTGCATTGGTCCGGACAACCGCGTACACCTTGCCGGTTGGGCCGAGTCCGGCACCGACTTCCCGCAAATCACACCTGGCTGGACTTACTCCGGCGGCACCGATGGATTTGTCGCCTCGCTTCCGCCGTTCCACCAATTGATCCGCGCTGGCAATACCTGGCCCGACTTTGTCACCGAACAGCGCGACGATCTGCTGACCGTCAATGGTCAAGCGGGCAGCGATCACCGCCGCGAAATTCACTTGATGACCGGTTTGCCGGTAACCATCAACATGGACAGCACGGACGGCAGCACTCAGCCCTATGCGCTGTACATGGTGCCGCGCGAAGCCGCTCTCGACGACGTTTACCACATCGAGTATCAACAGGTTCAGTACGGCACCAGCGTCTTCCCGATGCCAGCTGTGTTCAGCAGCGACCCAACCATGGTGACGATGGTCAACAGTTACGGCCAAAGCCATTTCGGCATCCCGCTGATGCAAAACAACCCGATGGCTCCAGGCGCATTCCAATGGGTGCCGCCAAGCGCAGGTACATACACCTTGCAAGCGATCATCCCCGACAGCCTCAAGCCGACGGGTTATTCGCTGAGCAATGCCGTTGTGTTGCGCGTGCACTAGCGGTTAGGATCTTGGAGTTCTCTGAACCCCTCGCTAGGATCGTAGGGCCGGGCCATTGGAGTGAAATTCTCCCACGGGTCCGCCACCGTAATCGTCCGCCGCGCGTTTCTGCCGATCGCACATCTGTGCCGCTCGCCAGCTACGTCGCCGTGACGTAAGTCGGAAAACAGCCTTTGATTCTGGTTCCACCTTAAACCGAGCGAGACTCTCGGATGGAAACCATGAAACAACAAACATGCTTAGGGGCTGTCGCAGCCCTGATGCTGGCAACCGCTGCGAGCGGCCAGCAATTTTCTCACGACATTTCGTTGAGCGGCCTGGGCAACGATAGCCCAGACAAACCATTTGGCATCGCCTACGAGCCGGTGCAGGATCTGATTTACGTGCCAGTGGCCGGGGTCGGCGGTTGGCCGGGTTCGCCGAATAGCGTGGTCGCGGTAATTGATCCGGCCACCGATACAGTCGTGCAAACCATTGACTGTGGCCTGTACCCGGAGGTTGTGGCCTTTAGTTACGACGCGGGCGGGCAGCTGGCGTTTGGCGCGGTGACCAACTCGACCGATGGCAGTGTGACCATTTGGGATGATTCGCAATCGGTGGTTGCCACGGTGACCTTGCCGGATCCATTTGCTTTCGGCACTTGTTACCCCTATGGCATTACCGCTTCCGAAGATGGCGCCAAGTTTTACGTCAGCACGGTCGATGGTAGCGGCGAAATTTACGCCATCGATTTAGCGACGTTGAGTTTGGATGCAACCGCTGGCTTCACCACGCCGTTTGCCAGTGGCAGCAAAATGGTGGCGTCGGGCGGCAAGTTGTTTGCGGGCACCACGCGTTACAACGCCACTTGGAGTGATTCGGAAGCCGGTGTTGCGGTGATTGATGTGGTCACTGGCGCGGTGGAAGAAACGCTGTTGGCGCCGGAAGGTTCTGGCGCATTTCCCGGCACCCAAGACATGCAATTGTTGGCCGATGGCCGCGTCGCCGTCTCGGGTTTGATGTTCGATGGCTACACCTACGTGCTCGCCGCCGACGGAAGCTTGAACCGTACTTTTTCCCAAACCAGTGGTTCCGGCGCTCACGGTTTGGCCTTGAGTCCCAATGGCGACGTGTTGGTGTGCTGCGATCTGCCTAGCGACAGAGTCGTGTTTTTGGATTTGCAAAATCATGTCCAGATTGCATCGATCAGCATGAACACAATTGGCCTAGGCTACGGTCAACCCAATGATGCGGTGTTTGCCCACGGCAAGTTGTACGTCACCTCGCAATCCACTGAAGAAGTGGTCGTCTTCAATCAACTGCCAGATCCCGCACCGGGACCAGGTTACTTCGGCACTCTAGTTGTTTCCGATAACACCCCCATGCCCGGCGACACTCTGACCGTGTCGATGTCTGGCGCAGGTGTAGTTGCGCTCGCCTCCGCGCGTGCTGGTTACGCGGGGACTGTGAATGGGGTCAACATCGAAATCGGTCCAGGCGCGGTGCTGCAAGGAACCGCCAACGGGTTCCTTTCCAAGCAAGCAAGCATTCCAAACTTACCGACGATGCGCGGTCTGCACATCTGGATACAAGGCGCACAAAACATTTTTGGTGGAACTGAACTCAGTGAACCGCAAGTGATCGTCGTGCAATAACCACCGACCGATCTGGCGGTTCAAACCCGCTATCCACTTCCAGAGTAAAAAAACCGCGCCCGGCCGACCCATCCCCAGGTCGTCCGGGCGCAGTTCGTAAAAGCCTATTCCTCCTCAATATTCCCGTTCGCCGCGTTGATTTTCTTCACCGCAGCGGTGGCTGCAGCAGCCACTTGTTCATCTTTGTCCTCCATCAATCCAACCAGAATCGGCAATGCCTCTATCGCCACCAGAGTTGCCAAAGAATCAATGGCAGCAAGTTGCACGTCTAGCTGCTCGCTTACAACCTTTTCAAGCAGGAAATCAATTGGTGAACCTCGATGGCCGGATTGTTCCCATACTCGTGAAACCTCCTGAGCCTGGCGCAATTCGTTATACCGCCGCTGCGCATTCAAGGATGCGTCCAAAACTTCGCGGTCTGGGTAGCGGAGGCCCTCTGAAATGATTGGAATGAACCTGTCATCATAAATGGACCCGATTGAGCGCATTAATGACGGTCTATCCTTCAACTCTTTTAGCTTCCATGCATGGATCAACAGTGGAATCGAATCCTCAACGATTTCAGCTCGGACCACAAACCTTGCGGCAGATGACGCAGAAGAAGGATTCCCAAGAGCCTCTTGGATTCCAGTTCGATATTTGTAGCCGTGGTCAATCAATAACTGAAAGTGTTGAACACTCTCGAGAACCATTCCACGAACCGCAAAACTCGGATGGTTCAAAAGTTCCAAGTTCCCTAACCCCGTGAACCTTAACTGTGCACCCACATTTCGTTCGTGAATGAGAGTTGGATGCTCCTCCACCAGCGCCTTAACAACACTTGGCATTCCACCCAAGACTTCCCCAAATTCGAGAATGACCTTGGCAGCGAGCTCCTCGTCATCCAGCAGAAGCAAAAACGCCTGATCTAGCATCTGCCCCTCAGCGGTCAGAGTCCGAATGCTACCACGAAGACTAGCCAGGTTGCCCGACTGAAGGCGTGGGTCAACCCACTTAGCCTCAAGAGCAACTTGGATTAAGTTGGAGATTCGCTGAATGTCCGGCATTAACAACGCGCCGTTTTCCAACACTAAGGCCTGGAGATAGGAGGAATGATTCTTCAATACTGCACGCAGCAGTGAGCTTGGGGATTCAAGCTCTTCCCCATGCTTCAACAGAAAGTCCATCGCAGCCGTTCGATACCTGCCGCCTCTCTCCCCCATCTTCCGAGCAATTTTCTCTGAAAACTCGGGTGGGCAATCTGATGCCAAAACCAAATTCAGATAATCGAAATCCGAAGCATTGTGAAATGTTTGGCCAAGCCAACCATCATAGTAATACTCTAGGAGGTCGGGATCCATGCGAGCGAACACCGAAGGGGAAACCCTAACGTGATTACGAAGCAATGCCGCAGCTGCAATGCTTCCTATTGTGGACGGATTCACGACCTCTTCCAAGTATGGAACCATTGACGAATTCTCTTGAGCGAACAATATTGCTCCGAGATTGGCTGGAACTCCATTCTCCTCAAAAAATTGCGAGGCCAACTCCCAATCTTCGTAATGGAGAGCAACCAAGGCTCCAAGCTCCCTCAATTTAGGATCTGATTCGTCCTTGAGGGCTGCAACAATCGGCTTCCATTGATCTGCAAAGCTCGAAAGATGATCAATATCGATATTCCTCTCGGGGAGATGGTTCAGCGATCCAAGATCTCCGCTCCAATTTTGCAGGTTGGCTCCTTTGACGAATTCAAATTCCGTCCTTTGTAGCTTCTCTCTTTCGCCATAATTCGGAACCAGAATCGCGGGCAGCATCAATTTTGCCTCTTTGTCCCCTTGTTCTACCAATCTTAAAATGACTGGCAAATTCGCCTGGCGGTAAGCCAATTCACGTAGCCTTTCACCAATGCCGCCCTTTCGGGCAAGTATCTGCTCAACAATAATTGAGGTCGGCATTTCCGCGCTGTCTTCAACAATGGCTTGCAAAATAAAGGGTGCCAACATGCTTTCATCGTTTGCAAGAATGCTCCGAATCTCCCCTTCCGCTGCGGATGAAAACAAGGCAACTGAAGTCAACGGCTTTGCAGCGTGCTTAGCAAGCGCGATTCGGTCAGATTGAACTAATGCCCTGAGGTATCTAACCCAAAGATCTTTCGAGGCCGAATCAAATTTGGCACTCGAGGGCGCTATATGCATGAGGTATTTCAGTTGGGCTTCATCCATATTCGGAATGTCTTGAATCCCAAAATGGACTACATCTTCATTCACAGTCAAAACGCCCAACAATAAGGCCCCAACAACTTCACTTGGATGACGCTTTAACTTGATTAGTTCAATTAAATACGGAGTAATACGTGACCCATATGCCTTTGCAAGACCCGTCACCCATTTCGCTTGAGACGTCGGCAAAGCTAGGTCAGTGGCAACCAAATCCAAAAACTCTTTATCCAATTCCCCTGCCGGGTTTTGATAAGAATTTGCCTCCTTAATTATTGCGTCAACGTGGAATTCATACTCGGTGCCCAACGATCTACTGCGAATCGGCGGGAGTAACTTTTGAGCTTCTTGTCTCCGGCCAGCACGTAGCAAAGCGCGATAAGTTTGGGCCATCACGATCGACTCTTGACCGCGGTATTGAAGCACCGTCGGTTCATCGACCAGACTATTAAGAACCTCAACCGCACCAGTCGGGTCGTTCTCGACCTCGAGCAGATGCAGGGCTTGCCAATAGCTTTGATCCACCTCCTGGTCCCAATGGAAGGTGGGGTTTTGAATCAAAAAACAAAGGGCGAATGGGAGAAACATCTCCTTTGTTATCGCCGATTAAGCGTCAAATGAGCGCGAATTGACGGTCAAAGATAGTTGACATTCACCGCTTCGAAGCGGTAACCGACGCCGCGCACGGTGTGAATGTGCTTCGGCTGCTCGGGGTCGTCCTCGATCTTTTTGCGTAGGCGGAAGACGTGGGTATCGATGGTCCGGGTATGGCGCACGCCCTTCAGACCCCAAACATCTTCGAGCAGCTTGGAGCGCTCAAGGTTTTGGCCCTTGTGCTTCAAGAAGTACCTTAGAAGCTCCAATTCCTTGCGATTGAGACCGTGTCGCTCTTCGCCCTTCACCATCGAATAGCTTGGGAAATCGACCTCAATGCCATCAAAGGCAACCTTCTCCGGCAAGCCCTCGCCACCCGACGAAGTCCGCCGCAAAATCGCCTTCAAACGCAGCACCACCTCGCGCAGTGGCGTCGGCTTGACGACGTAATCATCGGCCCCATATTCAAAACCCAAAATCCGATCCGACTCCTCCCCTCGAGCCGACATGATCAAAACCGGCACGCCATTGCGATGCTCACGCAACCGCCGCAGCACTTCAAAGCCATCCAATTTCGGCAACATCAAGTCCAACACCAACGCATCAAACGGCTCATTCATCGCCGCTTCCAGACCGGCCTTGCCGTCGGCGCTTTCGTCGACGTCGAAGCCTTCGCTGGCTAAACCATCCACCAATCCCATGCGGAGGCCGGGTTCATCTTCGATTACAAGGATGCGCGTTTTTGTCATAACTGTTTATGTTTACGTCAAGCTTACCGGGAAGCGCAATTGAAATCTGGCACCTGTTGTTAAACCCTGTTCACCAGCGCCCGCTGCAGAATCAGCAGGGCTTGCCTGGGATTGAGGATCCAAGACGACGGCACTTCCTCCATGCGCTTGCAGGGTTTCGCGGACCAAAGCCAAACCCAACCCAGCTCCGGCAGCCAAGCCAATCGAGTTTTCGCTTGCGCTGGTTTCCCCGTTGGGGCCGCGTGCCGCCAAACCGCGTTCATAGGCTTCGAAGATTTTGTCGCGCAAGCCTTCGGGTACACCTGGGCCACGGTCTTCGACTTCAACCACCAGTTCCCCGCCCTCGCAATAGCCGCGAAGGATGACCAATCCACCATCGGTCGCATACTTGCGCGCGTTCTCTAACAAATTCGCCACCGCGCGCTCGACCGCTGCATCATCCATTTGTGTTTCCGGAAGATGGTCGTCGATTTCAGTGCGCAACTCCAAACCGGCATCCGCCAAACGTGGCGCTTGCTCGGCGGCCAACTCTTGCAACAAAGGCGCGGGGGTTACCGGTCGCGGATCGATTTGGAAAACGCCTCGCTCCAATCGCGATGCATCCAACACATCCGCAACCAAACGCTGCAACCGTTGGGCATCGCGATTCATTGCCTTGTAGTACTCCCGCCGACGATCTTCCGACGCCACCCGGCCATCAATCAAGTTCCCTGCCAGCAATGAAATCGACGCCGCCGGCGTACGCAGTTCGTGACTGACCCCGGCAATGAAATCGCGTCGCAGCCGTTCCAGTTCAGCGCGTCGGCGCAGCGCACGTGCACCCCAAACGCCGACGATCGCTAAGGCCAACAGGATCATCAACGTTCCCGACCACAGCCACACCTGGCGCAAGACTGCGGGCCGTTTGTAAGCCTCAGGCTTGGCCAAAACCAAACGCCAGTTATGGCTAAAGCCCAGCGGCATTTCCAATTTCGCCACCACCGCACCCTGCGAAGCACGGCCGCCACTGACTAGCTCAAAAGCTCCACTTACCGGCAGCACCTCCTCGAGACGTGCCCGCGCGATGCGAATGGCTGGCAACAAGTGATAAAGCAAAGCCTTGGTCCGCGCATCGTTGAAAAACAAAACACGGCCGCGAATATTCAGACTCGCCGACTCGGGCTGTTTGCGAATTTGATCGCGCACTTCATCGGCAAGGAAGAAGTCTTCGACTCTTTGCTCCAACTTGTCGGCGTCGGCGCGTAGGTCGAGCTGATTTTGCAAATCAGTTGCGTAATAACTCAGCCGTTGCGGCGACATCGCCATGCGGCCTTCAATCAAGTCACTATAAGCCTGGCGCAAGGCGGCTTCGGCGCGATCTTGACGACCAGCGGCGACCCAAGCTTCGGCAATCTGATAGGCCAACTTCAAGTGCAGCGGCCCGTCGAGCAGGTCGCTGGGAAAGGTGGAAGTGCGCACTGCCTCTAACACGCCTGCTGCTTGCTCGGCACGCCCCAGCTCCATGGCGACCTCGGCTTTGCTGAGCATCAACTTGGCCCACGTGGCGCGTTCGCCTTCATGGATTTCGCGCTCGCCATTTGCGACGGCTTCCTCGGCCGCCAACCAATCCTGCTCAAAGCACAAACGCTTCGCTTCGGATAACCATGAAGCTGCGGGCGTTGGCCCTTGACCGCTGGTGCCTTCTATTTGGTCTTGCAGCTCCTGTCCGCAGGGCAACGGCTTGGGTTTGAGCAAGGCGCGGTCTGCCCCGAATTCCAGCTCAGCAATTGGCTCTTCACCGCTCAAGCCGTGGGCAAAATCGCGCGCCACCGATTGGGCGACCGTTTGCAGTTGCTGAGCCAAGCTGTTGCCGTCGGCGAGGGCTTGGGCTTGGGCGGCCACTCCTGGATCACTACCGGCATACCAAGCCGCGGCCAGCAGAACCATTGCGGTTGCCGACAGCGACAGACTCCATATGCGCGACAGCGGGACGCGGCGCTTCATGCCTAAAGCTTAGCCGCTAATCGCCTTGGGGATGTTAACAATGGTTCACAGGGCCGGGCCTGTTAGCGGTCGGCGGTGGGGTCGCTGGCAGCGTGGTCGGCGTCGGTGCGGTTGCTGGCAGCGTGGTCGGCGTCGGTGCGGTTGTTGGCAGCGTGGTCGGCGGCAGCGCGGTTACCGATCGGTGCGGCGCCGATTCCAGGCCAAACGCGAACCAAGCCGACGGCGGCGCGCAGCAGCACCCACAATCCTGTGATCCACCAAATGTGGATCAGGGCGTCGGCGTGCTTGATGTTGACTAGCAACAAAATGGGGATGCTGATGCCGCAGGCGAGGAACATGCCGTTGCGCAGGTAGCCGAAATCGCGAGTGCCCCAGTGAATGCCGTCGGTGGCGAAGCAGAGAGCGTTGAGCGGTTGCACGACGGCGGAGACCAGCCAGGCGGTGACGAACACTTCGACGGCGTCGGGCGGCACGAAGGCGGTGATGACCGCGTCTTGGAAAAGGACCATGGCGGCGAGCAGCAGGAGCATCAAGACCGCCAGAGCTGGCAGTGTGCGGGTGCGGTTCAACATGATCAGGTTTCTCCGAACTGGGCTTGAGGATCACGGAAGTCCGTCGGCAGCCCGGGCCGCCGTCCTTGCGCCGGGTCCACGTCGGCCACGTCCAGGTCGCCGCGCAGGGTCCGCGAGA
>CAZMDZ010000112.1:0-10366 GCA_964565175.1 uncultured Planctomycetales bacterium | reverse complement strand
AGTGAAGTTTTCCGGGTGCCGTAGCTGTCCGGACCTCCGACTCCTGCGTCTGTTTTTGTACCCCCTCCAGGGCCACAGCTCGGCTCTGCTTGCTGCTAAGATTTGAAGACTCCGCGCCGCCGACCCTTGTCAGCTCCACGCGGACCTTTGCCGCAATGAGCTACCGCATCCTGGCCCGCAAGTATCGTCCGCGCACCTTCGCCGAAGTGATCGGCCAGGACCACATCGTCACGGCGTTAAGCCGGGCGATTGAAAAGGAACGACTGGGGCAGGCCTACATGTTGGTCGGCCCGCGTGGCACCGGCAAAACCAGCACTGCCCGTATTCTGGCGAAGACCTTGAATTGCGAAAAGGGCATGTCGATCACGCCCTGCTTGGAATGCGACGCCTGCCGCGAGATCGAAGGCTGTCACGATTCCGACGTGGTAGAGATTGACGGCGCCTCCAACAACGGCGTCGACGACGTCCGCGCATTGCGCGAGCGGGTGCATTACCGGCCGCTTCGCGATCGCCATAAAATTTACATTATTGACGAAGTGCAGCGCTTGTCGGGGCCAGCCTTCGACGCGCTGCTGAAGACGCTGGAAGAGCCGCCGGATCACGCGTTGTTCTTGTTTGCAACGACCGACCCGCACAAAATCCCCGACACCATCGTTTCGCGCTGCCAGGTCTTTGAATTCAGGCGTCTGCGCGAAGTCGATATCCAGGCAAAGCTGACCTCGATTTGTGAATGGGAAAAGCAGCAAGTGCCCGCCGAAGTGATCGCCGCAATTTCACGCGGATGTCGCGGCGGATTGCGTGACGCCGAATCCATGCTTGACCAAGTTCTGGCTGTTGCCGACGGCACGCCAACCTTGGATGACTTAGAAATGATCGCTGGCTTGGCCCGGCCTGAACGATGGCTCGGCCTGTTCGAGGCGGTGGCCGCTGACAATGGGGGCGTGGTGTTGCAAAACGTCGAAGACTTTTTGCAACGCGGTGGATCCGAGCGCGACTTCGTGCAGCAAGCGGTCGACGCCTTGCGCGACTTACTTCACCTGGTCTTACTCGGCGCCGACGCCCTAGGCGTGGAGCCAGAGCCAGAACGTCGGCAGCGCAGCATGGAGTTGGCGAAAATCCTAGGCCGCGATCGATTGGAAGCGATGCTCGGCATGATGTTCGCGCTGGAAAGTCGCATGGCCAAGGCGCCGTTGGCTGCGCGAGCTTTGCTGGAGTGGACCCTGCTTCGAGCTGCGCGACTGCAGGTCTTGCTGCAAACTGAGTCGGTGCTCGCAGAGGTACAAGCCGGTCGTGCGCCCACTGCCGTTCCCATTGGGGGAGTTGCTGCGCCACCCGTGCCCGCCGCGATGGCAGCAGGTCCATCGGTCGCTTCGCCTGCCTCTGCGGTTCCAGCGCCGCACCCGCATTCCGCACCCGCCGCAACTGCCGCAACTGCCGCATCCGCCCTCGCGACCTTTCGCCAATTGATGGACGCCTTTCAAGCTGGCAGGCCTACAGCGGCAAAAATCGTCGAAGAGAACCTCATCGACAAAACGGTGCACGCCGATCACGTCGAAGTCATCCTCCAACCGCTGGAGCCTAAGCCTCAGGCTTTGATCGACGATCCCGTTCTGCAAAAGTTCCTCGCCCGCCTGGATGGCAGTCCCGGACCTTGGAAGATCAGCTATCAGCAGGTGGAAATCATCGCTGACCCGGTCGGAGACCGCCTTCGGGACGGCTTCGACACCCTCGAGGAGTTACCATAGAGCCATGGCCGGAAGTCTAGGAGACCTTGGTGGCTTGCTGAAGCAAGCCCAGAAAATGCAACGTCAAGTCGCCGAACTCCAAGAGGAGTTGGCCAAAGCTACCTTTGATGGGCGCGCTGGCGGCGGCATGGTCAAGGTGACGGTGAATGGCAAGAAGGAGGTGGTGCAACTGAGCATCAAACCGGAAGCTGTGGACCCGGAAGACGTTGAAATGCTGGAAGACATGATCATGGGCGCCCTGAAGGACGCCTTCCAGCAGGCCGAAGAAGCTTCGGATGGTGCCATGAAGGGCATCACCGGTGGGCTCGGCATGCCCGGCATGTAAACGCCCAGCGCAGTGGCCTTCCCGGATCCTTTGGAACGCCTGATTCGGGCGCTGGAGCGCTTCCCGGGAGTGGGGGCGCGCAGTGCCGAACGGATGGCGTTGCACGTTTTGCGTTCGCCGCGGGACGAGGTCGCCGACTTGGCGGTGGCTTTGCGCGATGCCCGATTGCAAACCATTCGCTGCAAGCAATGCGGCAATGTAACCCTGGATCCGCTTTGCACGATCTGCGCCGACCCTGAACGTGATGCCAGCCTAGTGTGTGTGGTCGAAGGCCCGCGCGAAGTCGAGAAAATGGAAAGCGCCTCGATCTATCCGGGTGTTTACCACGTGCTGCTCGATGGCTTCGCCCCACGCGAGGGATCGAGTCCCGAACCGGCGGCTTTGAGCAGCTTGAAGCGGCGTATCCAAGAGGGAGTGGTCAAAGAAGTCGTGCTGGGTACCGCCCCTGATCGCGAAGGGGAAGGCGCAGCATTGTTTGTGCTCAAGGCTCTCGCCGACGTCGACGTCAAGGTCACTCGACTTGCGCGCGGCTTGCCAGTTGGGACTCGCTTGGAATATTTGCACGGCGAAATTTTGGCCGAAGCCTTTAAAGGGCGACGTCCAGCGGAATCATGATCCAGCCTCGTCGATTGGCCTTAGAGGTCGCCTATGCTGGCCACGCTTTTTTTGGTTTTCAAAGACAGCCAGGATTCCCCACGGTGCAAGGCGAATTGGAGCAGGCTTGGTTGGCCGTTTCCGCCGAACATGCCACCATGATTGGCAGTGGGCGGACCGATACCGGCGTGCATGCCCGAGCCCAGGTGGTTCATTTCGACACCTGGTCGAGGTTGCCCCCCATTCGAGTGTGCAAAGCAATCAACTCCTATTTGCCAGATGAAATCGCCGTGCGCCAAGTCGCCGAAGTCGATTCCAGTTTTCACGCCAATGGCAGCGCTTGCGGTAAACGCTACGTCTATTTGCTTGCCGTTTCAGAAACTCGGCCGGTCCTCACCGCCGGACAGGTCGCTTGGGAAAGGCGCCCTTCGCTGGACCTCAAGGCCATGCGCGCCGCTGTGCCCCAGCTCATCGGCCGCCACGACTTTGGCGCTTTCGCTGCCGCCGGCCGAGCCACCGCCGACGACATCCGCACCGTCCGCGCCATTCACATTCACTCAATGCGCGGCGGCCTCCACTTCAGCTTTCAGGGGGACGGATTCCTCTACAAAATGGTCCGTAATCTGGTCGGCGGACTCGTGGAAGTTGGTCGTGGCAGGCAGCGACCGCAGTGGATGGGGGAGGTTCTGGCCAGTCGAGACCGCAGTCAGGGTGCCCCCACAGCTCACCCGGAAGGCCTCTATTTGTGGCGTGTATTGTACCCCACACCAATATTCCCTAAAAAATCGCAACTAGATGACGAATAAACCAGATGAGATCCGGTGTCAGCCTGTTCCAAAGGCGACGGGGAGTTTATCCTAAGGGGTAGGCGGGTCCTGTCCCGCCCCTTAATTCACGATGAAATTCCACGTCACCAGTAAACATGAAGACGTCAGCGCAGCACTCCGGGAGTACGCTGAGCGGCGCGTTGCTGAAATTGAACATTTCGGCGCTGAATTCGAAAAAACCGAAATCGTGATCGATATCGAGCGGCACGAAACAATCTGTGAAATCGTGCTGTACCCGCGTCGCGGTGAGCCCATTGTGGCCGCTGACCGAGCCACTCAAGGGCGGGCCGCGGTTGATCAAGCTGCAACCAAGATTGAAAAGCAGTACCTGAAGTTGAAGCAGAAAAAGACCGACAAGCGGCGTCCCTAGGAGCCGCGTCACACCCTCCCCGTCACACCCCCCCCAACACCTGATGAGTCACTCTGATCTCTTTGGGCCGGACACGGTCCTTCTCGACTTGGACGAAGGCGATGCCTCCGACGTCCTCCTTACTCTCGCCAACGCCATCGTCAATCTTGACCCTGCTTTGGATGGCAAGGCCGATGAGTTGCATCAAGCTTTGCTTGAGCGCGAGTCACGTGGTTCCACAGGCAGCCAAGGAGTTGGCATTCCCCACGTCAAAATGGGTGCGACCAGCAAGGTCACCGCTATTGTCGGCGTGCACAAAGAAGGGGTGGACTTCCACGCCTTGGACGGGGAACCGGTAAAGGTTTTCTTTTCCGTCGTTCGGCCCGAGGAGGGTGCCGACGAGCATCTTGATCTACTTCGGTGGATTGCTGGCATCGCACAGCACGAAGACTTTGTGTCGTTTGCTTGCCAAGCCAAGGACCCGGCTCAGGTCGTCGACCTGCTGACCGAGCTGTCCGCTGCCTAGTTCCTTCCTTCGGAACGCCCAAAATATCGTCATGACCGACACTCATGAACGTGAGGTCAAGGTGCTGAGTCCAAATGGGCTACACGCCAGGCCTAGTCATGCTGTGGTAGCGATTGCCTCTGAATTCGACGCCCAGGTTTCCTTGGATTGCCAGGGGCGAGTTGCAGACGCACGCAGCATCTTGTCAGTCATGACGCTCGGCGCCAGCGAGGGAGATGTGATCCGTCTCTCCGCCAGTGGAAATCAAGCCAACCAGGTCTTGGAAAAGCTCGCTCAATACTTCGCCAATGCCTTCGAGGAGGGCGGCGCATAATGGAAAATCAGCCGCTAAGTCTGGCGGTCAATCAACGGGATCCCGAAGAGGTCCGCGTCGCTTTGCATCGCGGGACCACCTTGGAAGACGTCCGTTGGGCCCATGGCGAACATGCATCGTTGGTTGGCAACATTTACTTGGGCATCGTACGCCAAGTAGAGCGCGGCCTTGATGCAGCCTTCATTGATTTTGGCGAGAGGCGTGCAGGCTTCTTGCATTTAGGCAACGTGCATCCGGCATGTGCAGATGCATCTTTGGATCCATTAGAAGTCGCCTGTCGTCCCAGTCGCCAAGCTCAACAGCTCGCCGACGATGGTGACGAAAGCAACGGCGGCGAAGATGCCGAGGATGCAAAAGATGCACATGAGGAAGACGATGACGCCGTAGCGGAGGATGGCGGCGAGGAAGTTCTCGCGCCACTCAGCATTGCTGACTTGTTGCACGTCGATCAAAAGATCCTTGTCCAAGTCATGCGCGATCCGGTGCGCGGCAAGGGTGCAACGCTGACGACCATTCTTTCCCTCGCTGGGCGAAAGGTAGTCTTAGTTCCCTCGCTCGGTCACGTTGGTGTAAGCCGACGGATTCATGACCTCGATGAGCGTCAGCGTTTGCGCGAGACTTTGCAGCAAGAATTGGAGCCACAGGGGTTGGGTGGGATTGCCCGAACCGCTTCGCAAAACAGCAAGGTTGAAGATATTGAAGCCGACCTTGCTCACGTGCTTCAAACTTGGCAGCGGGTGAAAGACGGCTTAGAGAATGTAGAAGCACCGGCTTTGCTCGAGGCTGAAGCTGGAGCCGCCGCCCGTGCCGTGCGCGAGTTGTTTGCACCCGAGTTGGAACGCATCGTTGTCGATGATGAGCAGGCGGCACAGGAAATCGAAGGCATCCTTGACCGTTATGTGCCTGGGCACGGATTGACGGTGAAGCGCTACGAGGACCGCAAGCCATTGTTCGAAACGCTAGGCATTGAGCGGGATTGGCAGAACCTGCTGAAGCCGCGCGTCGCCTTGGGCGGAGGAGCTTCGATCGTGATTCACGAAACGGAAGCGCTGACCGCGATCGACGTCAACAGTGGACGAATTGATAAAGGCTCCTTGGAGCAAACTGCCTACGAGGCTAACTGCATGGCCGCCGCCGAGATCGCCCGCCAAGTGCGGCTGCGTGATATTGGTGGCATCGTTGTTGCCGATTTCATCGATATGCAAGAGCCCGATCACCGCCGTGATTTGGAGCTGCTCCTGCGCGAAGAGGTCGAGCGCGATCGTGCCCGCTTGAAGCTAGGCCGAATGAGCGCATTTGGCTTACTACCCATGACTCGCCGCCGGATGGGCGCTGGTTTGCCTCGTGGTTCCGCCGCCCTTTGTCGCGGGTGTGGCGGGAGCGGCAATACTTCACACCATTGGGGCGGCGCTTTGCGCTTGTTGCGTCGGCTGCGCGCCGCCGACCCTGATTTGAGCTGGAATCTGCGCGTTCATCCTGGAGTGATGGAGCTGTTGGACGGTACATTGGCCGCTTCGGTGCGGGAATTGGACCTGGATTTGCACTTTCAGCCAGATTTTCAAGTTCCATCCGGAGAACCGGTCATGGAACGCCTTGCCCCTTGACCTCCGGCCGGATAGAATGCTCGGCCGTTTTTGCGGTTCCCAACCCAGGAATCGCCGAAAGGAATTGTGACCGATGTACGCCATAGTTCGTGACCGTTCCCGTTGCCTGACTCTTCGCCCCGGCGATGAGCTCTGGGTTGACCGCATGCCCGAAGCTGAAGCTGGCAGCGAGCTGGTTTTTGACCAGGTCCAACTGCTGAAAGCTGAGGATGGCTCGGTGACCGTGGGTGCCCCCAATGTTGAGGGTGCTTCCGTAGTCGCTGAGGTCATCGGTGAGGTACGTGACAAGAAATTGCACGTCCGCACCTTCAAGCGCCGCAAGAGTAGCAAGCGTCACCTCGGACATCGTCAGCCCTACACAGCCATTCGGGTCAAGGAGATCCGCAACTAAGCTGTTGACCAAAGAAAAGGAGTAATTCCATGGCACATAAGAAAGGTGGTGGTTCTTCCAAGAACGGTCGTGACTCCAACCCGCAAATGCGCGGAGTCAAGCTTTACGGCGGACAGTTTGCTCGTTCGGGCAACATCATTATCCGTCAGTGTGGTACCAAGTTTCATGCAGGCCGCGGTGTCGGCATGGGCAAGGACTACACGCTCTTTGCGCTGGAGGACGGCATTGTGGAATTTCAATCCCGTCGTCGTGTGCGCATCGTTCCCGTACCTGCCGAGGCAGAGTAGGGGAGAACATCCTGCTCTTTGATCAGGACATCAACGGGAGGCCCAGTGCCTCCCGTTCTGCATTTAGGGTGACATATTCCTGGAGCTAAGCTCCAATTTCATCAGCTGGAAGAATCCATGCGCCGCGAGGGAATGTTCCGTGACGAGGCTCTGCTCAAAGTTCAAGCAGGGCGGGGGGGCGATGGTTGCTCCTCTTTCCACCGCGAGAAGTACGTCACTCAAGGCGGGCCTGATGGCGGAGATGGCGGTGACGGCGGCTCGATTGTTTTTGAGGCAATCACCCACGAAAACTCGTTGTTCCGCATCGCTCGTCAACGCCAGGTAACCGCAGAAAACGGCAAGCAAGGTGGTCCGAACAACTGCACCGGTGGCAAGGGCGAAGACCTGGTTATTCCGGTGCCGGTTGGAACTCAGGTCCGTGACGCTCAGCACCGCAACCTGTTGGCTGACCTTGATGTCGCTGGCAAAAAGGTTGTCATCGCCAAAGGCGGGCGTGGCGGCAAAGGCAACGCGCGTTTTACTTCGCCAACTCACCAGGCCCCGCGTCAATTTACCAAGGGTCAGGATGGGGAATTGCGCGAGCTGTTGCTGGAGCTGAAATTGGTGGCCGATATAGGCTTGCTCGGTTTGCCGAATGCGGGCAAGAGCACACTGATTTCGCGCCTGACTGCGGCTCGCCCGAGGGTGGCCTCCTACCCGTTTACCACTCTTGACCCGTCACTCGGCATTATGACGACTGGCGGAGAGCCCGAAACTTTGGTGATGGCCGACATTCCGGGGTTGATCGAAGGCGCATCCGAGGGCAAAGGGCTCGGCCATCAGTTCCTGCGCCATGTCGAGCGCACTCGAGTGCTCCTACACTTGGTGGATTGCTCGGCAACCGCCGAAGACCCCGTGAGCGCTTACCGGGCAATCCTTGGGGAACTCGAGGGATACAAGTCTGGGCTTTTGTCTCGCGGCCGAGTTCTTGCCGCCACCAAGATTGAGGATGACGAGTCTCGACAGCGAGCCGAAGAGTTATTTGAAGCCGCTGGCGAAGAAGGATTGATGATTTCCTCGGTCACTGGACAGGGCTTGGAACAGCTTCGGCGCGAGCTGTTAAAAACATTTCACCGCTCTTGTCTTTCTTCAGAGGATTTACCCCAGTAACCTTTATTCGTGAGCTACAAGCTGCTGCGCTTCCTTTTGACTCTGGTGGGCATTGCCTCGCTGGCCGGGTTCGGGTGGTCGTTTTACGATTTCATCATCCATAAGGCGGAATACAACCAGCCACTAACGTCTGAGGGGCTCAAGGCATTAAACAAGAAGGTCAAGCCACCCAAGCAGGGTAAGGTCAGTGACCACCTCGATGATTGGTTGGGAAACTACGATCAGCTTTACAAGTTGAACGTCATTGGCTACGTCGAAGTGCCGGAGGTTGACCCCGGTCCAGCCGAACCTGTGGCGCCCAAACCACGCTTTGGCCCGGACGACGTCACCTTGTCCTCGATCATTTTCTCGGATGGCGGCATTTCTGCTGCTTACTTGATCCCTGCTGGCGCCGTGCCTCAAGGTGCAATTCCGATTGGAGATTATTATCTCGTCGGAGATTCATTCGAGGTACCCAACAAGCCTGGTGTTTCGTTGCAGGTCAAGGATATTCGTGAATCCGAAGTCGACTTGGAAACCACCGAGGGGGAAGATGGCTTCACGCTTGCGATGCTGATTACCGAAATCGATTCGGGGGTCATCATCGAAGGATCAGTCGAAGGGCCGATTGGCAACAAGCGCGTATTCCCGAAGCAGACCGAGATGATCGCCATTGATGATTATGTGGTCGGCACCGAAGATGTTGAAAAGTACCGTAACATGGCGGATGATCAGATCTTTTCTGAGGTCCGCGTGCAACAAGCGCGCGATGCTCAACTTGCCGTGCGCGGGCTTCGGATTACTTCGATTAAGTCTGGCAGTTTGTTCGAGCGCGTTGGTCTGCAACAAGATGACGTCGTCTTATCGGTGAACGGTTTTCCGGCAAAGGATCGGGCCGATTTGTTGAACAAGTTGCGCAACGCCGCTCCGCAAGACACGGTGAGTGTTTCGATTGAACGCCGAGGCGGCAAGCGAACGCTGACTTACCGCATTCCGCGCTAAGTTTCGTGGCTGCTGGCATCCCACTGCTGGATCTGGGCAACCAACGGCTCAAACTGGCGCGGACCACCGGCCCTGGAATGGTGGAGTTGCTCGCGTCCGTTCGTCATTCGCAATGGAAACCTGGCGAAGATCGTGCGTGGCTGCTCGAACAACTTCAGCGCTTTTCCAAGCCTGCATGGCTGTGCAGCACAAGGCCGGAATTGGCTGGATTGTGGTTGGAAGATCCGCAGTTGTCGGCCAAGATTTGCGAGGTCAAGAAGGAGCATGTTCCGTTAGATGTGATGACGACTGGCACCGGCATGGATCGACTACTTGCCTCGTTGGCGGCATGGAAGCGAGTTCGTGGTGCTGTGTTGGTTGCCGATATGGGCACTGCCTGGACTTTAGATGCCACAACCGCCGAGGGGCAATTCCTGGGTGGAGCTATTGGGCCGGGGCTCGGAACCCAAGAACGTGCTTTGGCCGAAGCATGCCCGCATTTGGGCGAACCTGCTGGTGAGCCATGTTCCGGAATACCGGCAACCACACCGGATGCTGTAGCCGAAGGAAGTCGAACCTCTTTAGCCTTGGCGTTGGACGCATTATCTTGGGCTTACGAGCAAGACCTTCCAGGAGGCGCGCGGCGCTTTATTTGCGGAGGCGATGCGCCGCAAATCGGGCCTTGGATGAGTGCCGATTGGGCCTATGCGGATCACTTGGTTCTCGAAGGAATGTCTTGGCTAGATCATGGTGGTTAACTCAAGCCGCGGTGAATTTCAGCTCTTGTCAGCAGTTGGGGCGTCGGCGTTAAGTATTTGGCGATTGCGGGCAGAGAAGGAACTACTACAGGAGTTTCTCTCAACTTCCTTCAAGCACCGCCTTGATGTCCCACGGGTGGCGATGTTGCGCGACCATCAGGGTCGCATTTTTGATCAGGCAATGGTTTGGGTACGTGAACTTGGTGAAGAGATCGAGCTTCATCTGCATGGGGGGCATGGTCCAGCGATGGCACTTCGTCAGCGGTTGCTCGAGCTTGGTTGGCGTGAGTGTATTGAGTCGGAAACGAGTTTTCTAAAGGCTCGCGGAGTTTTGAATGCGAAGTGGCATTGTTTGCCAAAGGAAGTTCGTGGGCAATACCTCACCTCCCAGTGGCCTTCGGTTTTGGAGAAGCCGCCGCGTATTGTTTTGGCTGGCCCGCCAAACAGCGGCAAGTCCACAATCTTCAATGCTTGGCTGCAAAGTCATCGGGTCACAGTTTCGCCGCACCCAGGCACGACCCGCGATGCGGTGGAAGCC
>CAZMDZ010000111.1:0-10420 GCA_964565175.1 uncultured Planctomycetales bacterium | reverse complement strand
CAACTGCCGGCGTATCGAATTGTGGATGGGTGCTCCAAGTGGCGCCTTCATCGGTGGTCGTAATCGTTACGTTTCGGATCGCAACCATGACCGTGTGCTCGTTGACGTCGACTGAATTCCGATCGTATTTGGGCACTACGCCCGCGACCGAGTTGACGTCGACCAAACCGGTGTCTGCCTTCAGGTTCCAAGTATTGGTGACTTCGTCAAGAAAGTAAACTTTGCCCAATTCGGTCGTTGCCACAACCGGGCCATCAAAGCCAGGGTTGGGTGCGGCGAGGTCGGTGATGTAGAGGTCGGAAGGATCCAACCCAGTCATCAGGCGCTGAACTGCGCCGGTGTCTGGCAAGTACTGCCAAATGCCTTCATCTGCCCCAATGATGAAACGCCGTTCGCCGTTCGCTGGTACCTCGTAATAAACAATGCGGTGGGCTTCACTTTTACCCAAACCATCGCCAGCGACGGGGTTCCAACTGAAGCCATGGTCCATGCTGGACATGACCTTGCTGTTTTTCCTCGAAACAATAACGATCTCGGTCTGGCCCGCGTGCTTCGCGATGGCCAAATCGGATGTTTCAGGGTGAGGAGTGTGGAGTGCGCTACCCGAAGAAGTGAGCAGTAACGCAAGTGAGAGAAGTGCGGTCATATAACCGAAAGGGTTGGGTGAGGAGGAAACAACCAGCAATGTCTTAGGGGCACATTGCGAAGCTATCTCAGCTTTAGAGGCCTTGGGAAGTGGCAACCGAGCGGTCCGACGAAAGAAAGGTTTTTTTCGACCGGATCCATGGGCGATCTTACCCCAAAAGGCCAAAAAACCGCGTTTAAATCACTTTTTCGCCAAAAAGTTGCGGGGAATAATTGGAAACTTCCTTGGATAGCTTGCGTCTAGCGACCGACCGGCAGGTCTGTTTTATTAATAAATGCCCACCAGTTTCTCTATAAATTCTTACTCTTCAATGGTTTGCCAGGAAAACCGACGCTCTCCGCGAGTGAATTTTCCGATCGGACTCACCACGTCGTGATAGAGCAAGCAAATCCAATTTTCCTCTACCGCCCGGGGAATCCACTGTTTTCGGGCTGCGTAGGAGGCATCAGCGTGAATGTCGTAGGCCATAATAAAAGGCAAGTGCACATGATTCCGGGTGGGCACGATGTCCCCCCAAAAACAGGCCGTTTCGCCCGAGCTAGGATCTTGGAAAAGGATTACGGAGGAGCCATCGCTATGTCCACCCAGCTGGTGAAGGGTCACCCCGGGCAGGATTTCCTCGCTTCCCTCGAAAGTACGCAGTAGCCCTGCATCGGCAATAGGCTTCAGGTCTTCGCTGCGGTAGCTCGCTTTGCGCAAATGCTCAGGCTGCAGGCAAATCTGGGCTTCGACCTGAGGAGCCCAATGCTCAGCTTTTGCAAAGACGGGCCGCCCCTGCTCGTCGCACAAGGCGCCGATATGGTCCCAATGGCAGTGGGACATTAAGCAGTGAGTGATCTCTTCCGGCTTCACGCCGATGGTGGCCAGCGATTCCAGTAGGTCTTTGCCACCGGATCCATCCATGCGGAACATCTGCTGCTGCTTCTCCGGCCAGCGCCGACCTAATCCCGGCTCAACGATCACCTTGTGCTGGTCAAACTCGACCAAATACGGCGTCGTGGCCAGTGGAATGGTGTGGTCGTCGTTGACCGGGGTCATCTTTTGCCACATCACTCGCGGAACCACACCAAACATGGCGCCACCATCAAGGGCAAACTCGCGGTCACGTAGGGCGGTAATTTGAAACCGCCCCACCGAGATCTTTCTTACCGGCGCACTCATCGAAATGGACGACGTAGCCCGCCCTACTTCTTGCGCGAGTAACCCGCCTGACGCATCAAGTCACGCGAGACGATGATTTTCTGCACTTCTGACGTGCCTTCACCAATCGTATTCAACTTGGCGTCGCGGTACATGCGCTCGACTGGATACTCGCGGGAATAACCGTTGCCACCAAAGATCTGAATCGCTTCGTAGCTGGCGCGAACGCTGACTTCCGATGCGTAGTATTTGCCCATCGCCGCAGCTGCACCAAACGGCTTACCCTGATCTTTCAATCGCGCCGAGTGGTAAACCAAGTGACGTGCAGCATTGATTTCAGTCTGCATATCAGCCAGCTTAAAGGCGACGGCTTGCTGCTCGACCAGCGGCTTGCCGAACTGCTCGCGCTCCATGGCGTACTGTAAGGCTTGATCCAATGCGCCTTGAGCAATGCCCAGCGACAAAGCACCAATTGAAATGCGCCCACCCTCCAAAGTCTTCATGAAGGTGGCAAAGCCCTGATCCGGCGGGCCGAGCAAATTATCGACCGGAACTTTGCAATCGGTGAAAAACAGGTTGGTCCAATCCGAACCACGCATGCCCAACTTTTCTTCCCCTTTCTCAACGGTGAAGCCTTCGGTGTCGCGGTCAACGACCAAGGCAACGATACCGCGCGAACCCAACGACTTATCGGTTTGGGCAGTGACGATGAAAGGCTTGGCATAGCTGCCGTTGGTGATGAAGCACTTCTGACCGTTGACGATGAAGTGATCGCCATCGCGTACCGCAGTAGTCAACGTGCCCGCACTATCGGAACCGGCGTTTGGCTCAGTCAAACCATAAGCACCCATGTACTCTCCAGCGCAGAGGCCAGCCATGTACTTTTCTTTCAGCGACTCCGATCCCCAAGCGTAAATCGGATAGCTACCCAGCGAAGTGTGTGCGGCCAGCGTCAAACCGGTAGAACCGCAAACGCGGGACACCTCTTCAACGGCAATGGTGTAAGACAACTGATCGAGGCCAGCACCGCCCCACTTCTCTTCGAAGGGGATGCCAGTCAAACCCAACTCCTTCATGCCTTCCCAGGCAGTCTCGTTGAGCTGGCACTTTTCGTCGGCCTCGCGCGCACCTGGCGCAACGACCTCCAAGGCAAAACGGCGGACCGTTTCGCGGATCATTTCTTGTTCTTCGGTGAGGTCGAAGTTTGTAGGTTGAACAGTGAGCGTATCCATGATCTTCGGTTTGGGCTACAGGCTTACAGGTGACGAGAAATCACGAGACGTTGGATATCCGTGGCACCTTCATAAATCTCGGTGATGCGGGCATCGCGGTAATGACGCTCAACCGGGAACTCTTTGGTGTAACCGGCGCCGCCGTGGATCTGGACGGCCTCTTGAGCCGCCAAGTTGCAAGAACGCGAGGAAGCCAGCTTGGCCATCGAGCACTCCTTGGTGCAGGGCTGCCCTTGGTCGCGCAACCATGCAGCCTTATGAACCAGCATGCGGTTGGCTTCCAACGCTGTAGCCATGTCGGCCAGCTTCCAAGCGACGCCCTGAAATTCGCCGATGGCGCGACCGAACTGCTGACGGTCTTTGGAATACTGAACTGACTCTTCCAAACAGGCGCGGTGAATACCCAAGGACTGCGAAGCAATGCCAATTCGACCGCCATCCAACGTATCCAAGGCAATCTTGAAGCCTTGGCCGGGTTCACCCATCAGGTTTTCATCGGGGACAAAAACGTCCTCGAAGATCATCTCGGTAGTTGAGCTTGCACGCAGGCCCAGCTTCTCTTCTTTCTTGCCCACAACGACGCCATCCCACTCGCGTTCGACGAGGAAAGCGCCCATGTTGCGACCGCGCGGGGCGTCGGTGTCGGTGATAGCGTAGACCACGTAAAGACCGGCGTAAGCACCGGTGGTGATCCACGATTTGGTGCCGTTGATTTTCCAGCCACCGTCGACCTTTTCGGCCTTGCAGCGTACCGACGCAGCGTCGGAACCGGCTTGCGGTTCGGTCAAGCAATAAGCGCCGATCATTTCACCGCTAGCAAGCTGGGGCAGGTACTTCGCCTTGGCGGCGCCGGTGCCCCACTTGGCGGTGCTGTTGCAAGCCAGAGACATGTGCACCGACAAGGTCACGCCGATCGACGG
This sequence comes from uncultured Planctomycetales bacterium, assembly GCA_964565175.1. Lineage (GTDB taxonomy): Bacteria > Planctomycetota > UBA1135 > UBA1135 > UBA1135 > JACNIZ01. The sequence goes on along the minus strand of CAZMDZ010000111.1, from coordinate 6,482 downwards.
GTCCCAACGGTTGACCTCTTCCAACATCACAGAGGCGTGCAGGTTGCCCATGCCCGCCCCGCCGAATTCCTCCGGCACGGTCAGACCAGCAAAGCCCGCTTCCGCGGCTTCTTGCCAGGCTTCCTTAGAAAATTCCTCTGCGGCATCAGCTGCAGCGGCTTGCGGTTTCAAAACCCGCTCGGCGTATTCCCGCGCCGAATCGCGGATCATTTCCAATTCCTCGGTCAGTGCAAAATCCATGACTAATCAGGCCTATCTGGGGGAGTAGGGCCCGATATTGTCCCATAGCGGGTGCTCCGCGGCTAGCCTGAATTAGGGTGCGCCCGAGACTGCCGACAGGGCGTGATCCCACAGGTCAATGCGTGCCTGCAAAGCCCGAAGAGCGGCGTAGCCAGCCTTCTGGTCGTCGGCCGCCCACGCTTCCAGCATGGTGAGAACAGCAGGGCCTCTTTCGTCGTCGGCGAGGTCGACGCGGCGAACCAAGTGTTGACGGAATGGCTCCAGATCTATGCCGACGTTGGCACCGGGTAGGTGCTCCGACAGAATCGGGAAGACGTCGGGAATGAGCTTGCCGCGGCCGAAGACAAAAGCGGCGACGCGCTCGCCTGGAGTGGCTCCTGCGAGGGTCAAAGTTTGACGCACAAATCGAGCGGCGGCCGGTGGAGCAAATTGATCCAAACAGGCATCAACAGGGGTGCCGGTGATCAACGAGCCCAGAAAACCTTCGATTCGCTGGGTATCGGACCCACCTTGACGCATGGCGTGCAAGTAGAACTCGAAGTGCGAGACGACCTTGCCGTCGACGCGGAAGCCGCTTTCTTCCTCCAGCACAATTTCGTTGATCAATCGAGCCAAAACCGGATCAACAGGCGGCGTCCATGGCAGCGTTTGCGGCGCCAAAACGCCTTGCACTGACTTGATCAGGCTCATGAAGTCCCAAACCGCCCACACGTGTTTACTCATAAACACGGCCAACCGGTCGGTACTCGTCAACTGGCCAAACAAACTATGCGTGGCAGCCGCGTGATAAGCGCTGCGGATCTCGGCACAAAGGGAAGGCTCCCAACGCGTGCGAGACAGCGCGTTTTCAACGATTTCTAAAGCGGTTTCGGCAGTACGCATTGCAGGTCCCTGACCCCTCATCGGTATACCGAATGGGTCACCTTTAAGAGGAGCCAGGTACATGATCCTTGGGAGACGTTGGTTACTTGTAGTATTCGTAGAAACCCTGGCCGCTCTTCACGCCCAGTTTGCCAGCTTCGACCATGCGGCGCAGCATCGGGCAGCAGCGGTACTTGGGATCGCCCAAGCCATCGTGCAGCACGTCGAGGATGTTGACGCAGATGTCCAAACCAATGAAGTCCGCCAAGGTCAGCGGCCCCATGGGGAAATTGCAGCCGAACTTCATGACCGTGTCAATTGCCTCACGCGTGCCGACGCCTTCCATCAAGGAAAACGCTGCTTCATTGATCATCGGCATCAAAATGCGGTTGGCAATAAAGCCTGGGTAGTCTTCCGCCAGTCCAACGACCTTGCCTAAGCCTTCCGACCATGCAATGGTTTGATCGATGGTCTCCTGGCTAGTCAGCTCGCCCTTAATGATCTCGACCAGCTTCATCAGCGGGACTGGGTTCATGAAGTGCATGCCAATGACCTTTTCCGGTCGCTTGGTTGCATTGGCGATTTTTGTAATCGAAATCGACGAGGTGTTCGACGCCAAGATTGCCTCTGCCGGAGCAGCGCCATCCATGCGGCGGAACAAGTCCTTCTTGACCTCTTCGTTTTCGAAAACCGCTTCGACCGCCAGATCGATTTCGGCAACCGCGCCTTCAAGATCGGTGGAAGTGCTGATCCGAGCGAGAATCTGATCGACCTCTTCTTGGGTCTTCCTTTCCTTCTTGACGAAGCGTGCCAGCGACTTCGTGATTCCAGCAACGCCGCGCTCCAGCGCTTCTTCGCTGACGTCAACCATGGTGACTTGGTGGCCAAAGTCGGCGAAGACTTGGACGATACCGTTGCCCATGGTGCCAGCACCGATGACTGCTACTTTCAACTGATCAGACATGTTTTTAGTCGGTTGTGATTAAGGGAGAACTAGCAGGCCTTGACGGAGAGTGCGACTGCGTTGCCGCCGCCAAGACAGAGAGTGGCCAAACCGGTTTGTGCACCGCGATCCTTCATCGCGTACAACAAGGTGACCAAGATGCGGGCGCCAGAAGCACCGATTGGGTGACCCAGTGCAATGGCGCCACCGTTGACGTTGACGCGGTCGGCGTCGAGCTCCAAAGTTTTGAGCAATGAGCAAGCACCCGAGGCAAAAGCTTCATTGATTTCAATCAAGTCAAAGTCGTGACGCGACAAGCCAGTGCGAGCCTCCAAGTTTTCGACGGCAGCTTTAGGCGCCATCATCACCCACTCGGGAGCCATGCCACCCGCGGCATAACCTGTGATCTCCGCCATCGGCGTCAAGCCGTGCTTTTCGACCGCAGCTTCGGAAGCCACAATCAAGGCCGACCCACCATCGGAAATTTGCGAAGCGTTGCCCGGAGTCACGCTGCCGTCTTTCTTGAATGCAGCGCGCAACCCAGAAAGTCCTTCGGCAGTCATGCCAGCACGCACGCCCTCGTCGCGACGAATGGTGATCGGATCCTTCTTGCGTTGCGGCACTTCCACGTCGAAAGTCTCGGCGTCGAAGCGGCCCGCCTCCCAAGCGGCCTCGGCCTTTTGGTGAGAAGCAGCCGAGTACTCGTCTTGCTGCTCGCGACTGATATCGTACTCGTCGGCGACCAGTTCCCCAGTCAAGCCCATGTGCTGGTTGGAATAAACGTCCCACAAGCCGTCATGGACCATGGCGTCGACCAACTTACTGTCGCCCAAACGAGCACCCGTCCGCGCCGACGGCACGAGGTAAGGCGCTTGACTCATCGATTCCATGCCGCCCGCGACGACGATGTTGTTGTCCCCCGCCTTGATCGACTGCGCACCCAACATCACCGCTTTGAGGCCGGAACCGCAGACTTTATTGATGGTGAACGGCGGGACCTCATTGGGCAAACCGGCGTAAATCATCGCCTGACGAGCCGGGTTTTGACCGACGCCAGCCTGCAGCACGTTGCCGAGGATGACTTCGTCCACCGCGTCGCCACTGAGGCCCGCGCGAGTTAAGGATTCCTTGACCGCTTTGGCGCCTAAATCTGGTGCACGAAACGAGGAAAGACCGCCTTGGAAGCGGCCGATTGGGGTCCGACTAGCGGAGACGATGTAGACCTTGCTCATGTGTTTTTGTGGGGAGACAGAAACTTCATATTCTAAGTCCGCGTGGGGGTAATCCTAGGGGTTGAATTTGGGTTTTGGGGGGATTGGTGGGTTGGTATTTGTGTGGGGTGTTTGGAGGTCCAATTCGGCGGCAAGAATCTCGCAGACACGATAAAAGCCGCCGAATTGGACCGCCAAACACGCAGACATTTACAAGGGGCACAATGACCCCAAAAACAAGTCATACCAGTATGAATCCCAGGACTGCCTAGCCAAAATAGAGTTTGGCTCAGTCGCCTCAGAAACCAGGTTTTGAAGTCATCAAAGAGATGACTCAACCGCCAAGCCATTTACTGAGGACGGAATAAAGAGTTCAGACCTCAAAAACTACTTCGTCCCAGGCCCCCCATCCTTCTTAGCCTCATCAGCCTCAAGATATCCACCGTCAATCAACTTCTGCTTCTCAGCCTCGATTTCAGCTTGGCTTGCAGAACGTACTTCTGGCGGCATCGGATAGCCACCTGGAACGGTCCTGAGAGGGTGAGCGGCGATGTGAGATTCGGTGAAGGCATCGGTTATGACGCGGCCAAACTCCTGGCCGGTCTCCTCGTTCTTGAGACCAATTCCTTCGGGGACCTTTTTCCCCATGACATAGGTCATGGTTGGCGCAAGGTCGTATACCGAGACGGTGTCAAGCTTGACCCCTTGCTTGACACCTGGACCTGCAAGGAGGAAGAAGCCCGTCAGGGTGTGTCGACCGGAGCGTTCTTCAATGGCGAATAGATCACTGGCAGGACCTATGGTGTCGCCAATTTGCAGTTGGTTCTCTAACTCAAGTAATCCGGATCGAGCATGGTCCATAAAATCGATGCGCAACTGCTCATCAGAGTTCTCTGGAAACCCAACAGTGAACAGCGAGCGATTGGCGGTGAGATCACGAGCCTCCTCTAACAGGATGCGCAATTCATTGAGTATCTCGCGCCCTTGCTCGCCAGGAAGCTTGGACGAAATGTACAACGCTTTATCCATGTTGGCATTGGTGAAGAGCTCAACAGCCTCTTTCCCCATGGCCGCATAGATCACTTTTGATCCAGCAAGCCTGAGTTGCATGTCGCCTCGTGCTTCTTCGAGGGGCTGCATGCCGTGATCTGAGCAAAGCATGATCGAGACATTTTCACGATCGACGCGCTCCATCAACAAGGCCAATACGCGGTCGCAGGCCCGATACGAATCACGCACTGCTTCACCCCTTAGCTTGATTTGGTAATCCGAAACTTTGGGGAACAGCTCGCGGTTGCCGTAAAGCGCTTCGTGGTACTTCCAAAAGTAATGGCCTAGTTGGTCCGTGGCGTAGAGGACCAAAGCGTTGAAGTCTGGACCGTGACGTCGAGCCAACGCGAAATAGGTATCGGCGTTGATGCGGTCGCGCATGATTTTCATGCGCCAGGTCAGGTCTTCCTTGTCGAATCCTTGGAACAATTCGCCGAAAACAATCGAAAAAGCATCGTTGATGTGGTTCCAGGCAGTTTCAGCGGATGCTACCGCCAGCGCAGATCGCATCGCGGTTAGGGCTAACCATATCGAAGGGCGGTTTGCCGCATCTTCTCCCATGCCTTCAAGGACTTTGGCAGCGTTGGCAGCCACCGGTTTGGCTTCATGTGTTCCAACAACCCAACCCGGAGTATTGAACAGCAGGCCTTCGCGGTCGTCGGCTGGGGTGTTGATCAGCCAGGCGACGACGCCGGCGGTGCCTTCGGGTTCGGTGGGGTCGATGGGGCCCTTACCGTTGTTGTTGATGACGCCGTCCCACACTCGGCCAGCGTTGAGGTCGGAGCGGAAGTTGCCGAAGTTTTTGATGCCGTGGACTTCGTCGTGTACGCCGGTGGCGATGATCGTCCAAATGCGCGACGAGGCGGTCGGCGTTTCGGATTCCATTTCGGCGAAGGCGCCGGTTTTCATCAGCTCTTGCAGCGCCGGCAGGTCGTTGGGATTGGCGGCGATCATCTCGTCAATGAAGCGCCAGTTGGCCGAATCCATGCCGACTACGACCAACGGCCGCAGTTCTCCCCCACCTAGTTTGATTTTGCTGTCTTGCGGGATCGCGCAGATCGCCAAGGCGACGACCAAAGCTGCGGTCGACAGATTGCGCTTTCGGTGCAGAAACAAACTGGCAACCACAGCCAAAATCATGCCTGGCCAGAAAATCCAGGGCATCAGCGATAGCGGTGCGCTGGCGACCAGCATCCACGGCAGGGTGATGACAAAGGTCGTCACGATTCCGGCCAGCATGCCGTCTTTCAGGCCGGGCAAGCGCTTCAGGATGGCGCCTACAACCAAGCCCATGACCAGCGGCCACAGCCAGATAAACGCTAGCCCTGGCAACAGCGGCGAGGTCAGCGAGGGCGCGGACAGGGAGATGGTCAGGCAAATGGTAAATACTGCAGCTGCCGAGGCGGCCAGGGCGCTGCTTTGCCGATTAGGATTCGAATCCTGCATGTTGCTCAAATTCTACCGCTATTGAGAGTGGTTTTCCGGCCAAAGACCAGCTTGACGTAAGTCCCTTGCACACGGGACCTTTTTTCGCACCTCGCGCTGGAATTCCAAATCCATGGGCACGGTCAGGAATTCGCCCTCATCGGTGCGGGCGACGGCCTCGCCGAGCGGGTTGACGGCCATGGCGGTGCCGGGGAAATCCATGATCCGTGGTGGCTTTTGCCGCTGCGCTGGCCCGCTATCCAATGAAGCACTGCCGGCGCGATTACAGGAAAGCAGCCAAGACTGGTTTTCGGCCGCCCGCGCCTGTGAAAGCAGCTCAAAAATGCCGGTGCGCGGATGCGGCCATTGGGCCGGGACCACCAGCAAATCCGCTCCCTGATAAAAGGCTACGCGAGTCAATTCAGGGAAGCGCAAGTCGTAGCAAACCAGCGCGCAAACCTTGCCCACCGGCGTCTCTAATGTCTGCGGCATGCCAGTGCCACGCTCCACCTGCCAACCCTCGCCGGTCGGCGAAAAAAGCACCCGTTTGTTGTAGGGCCGACGGTCTCCCCCAGCGCCAAGGAAATGGATTTGGTTGTACGGCTTCGCTTGAGAGGCTGAACTAGGCGCCGAACCCACCACGGTCAATCCAACCTTTTCCGCAGCGTCATGCACCACTGCCAAAGCGCGCTCGGCGTCGGCAACCATCGCCGAGCTGTAACTGGGCAAGAACGACGGCGGCCACTTTTCGG
>CAZMDZ010000110.1:0-10466 GCA_964565175.1 uncultured Planctomycetales bacterium | reverse complement strand
CGACTCCGTCCAAAATGGCCACAAGACGTAACTGCGCTGCGAACGCCCCGGCCGTTCATAGGGGCCATAAAACGGCCACAGATTCCAGCCTTCGGCGGCGCCGGTTTGACGACCGTAAAAGGGCCACATCCAATGCTTGGTCGTAATCCCTGGCGCTTTTTCAGTGCGCGCATAAATGGGAAACAAGATGAACTCAACCTCGTCCCAAGTCAGCCAATTTTTCATCTTGCCGTAAAACGGAAAGAAGGCGAAGTAATCCTCTTGGCCGTCACTGGAGCTGCCGCCAGCGAAGAGGGGGAACGCCATCCAATCGGTGTCTTGGATGCCGTCGGGGCGGCGTTCACTTTCATACCAAAACAACGGGAACAGTCGAGTTTTGCTGCGGTTTCGGCCGGGCACGTACTCATAGCGACCGAGCAAGGCGAGGAAATCCGCTTCGACATGACCGTCTGGGCGGCGCTGTCTCCAGAACAGTGGATTCACCGCCCAGGTGGTGGTGCCGTGATCTTCACGGAAGCGCGCCAAACCACCCGCAACTTCAACGGTTTGCCATTCTGGCGTTGAAGAGCGCAAATAAATCGGTGCAAGATTGACGTCGGCCGTAGGGGATGCACAGCCGCCCACGGCCAACCCGATCAGGGTTGCCATCCAGGCGAGGCGGCGACAATGGAGCATCAAGGTTTGATTCTAGTTCGGCGGGGGGTGGGAACCCAAGGCCCGGTTGCAGTACGCTGTAGGGACATGAGTCGGGTGGGGCTATGGCATCGCGTTTGGGCTTGGGCAGGCTTGATCGCCTTGCTTGGGGCTGGCGGCTGTGGTTTGTTTGAAAGCGAGATCACTCCGCCCTCGATGGAGAAGGCGCAGGCTACCCGGCAAAAGCAGCAAGCCGAATGGCAGCAGCTGGCCGATGCTTACCAGCGCTATCAACAAAGCGGTCTTGCGGCTGCCGAGCAGTTCCTCGAACAAGGGCAGCCTACGTTACGCGAAGAGGTTTTGTTGCAAGATCTGCGCGTTGCCCACACCGACGCAACTTCCCTGCTGAAACAGTACGAAGATCGCTTTCTCGCCCGCGACGATGCCCGTTCAGCTTATTTGCTTTCAAGATTGAAAAGGGTCAAGGCCGAACGCAAATCCTTGCTTGAAGTTGCACGTAAAAAAGATGCGGCATTACTCCAAGCCAAAGTCGATTTGCTCGCCTTGGAACCATTCCGAGTTGGTAACCAGGAAGTTCTCGATAAGCTGCTGAAGTTGTTGAAGCAAGATCCTGGATTGGCCGAGGGCTGGCGCTTATTGCGAGACATTGCGCCGCTTTATGGGCGAGGCGATTTAGCTTGCTTGGCGGCTGATTTGGAACCATGGTCGGTACTCGAAGGGCACGGCGAAGCCCAGTTGGATCAAGTACGGACCTGCTTAGAGAACGGCCAGGCAAGGGTCGCCTTGGAACGGCTGGAGCAATTTGCCTTACAGGGTAAAGACGCTCTGTTTTTGAAGGCCGCTGCGCTGACTCAATTGGAGCGTGGCCAAGAAGCTTGGGTGTTGTTACAAAGCATGCAAGAGCAATGGCCCCAGGATCCGATGATCCATTTCAATCTTGCCATCGTTGCCCGCGACTTCATGGGGCAGCCTCAATTAGCAGCCGAAGAGCTGGAGGTGTTTCTCCAGCTTGCCGATCAGCCAGCGGCGGGCGCAGAGCAGGTGCCCTATTTCCGAAAAGTGCAGGCATGGACTTGGCTCAAAGAACATCGTGAAGGGAAATGAGAGCCTTACTGCAAAGGGTTTTGTGCGCATCCGTGACCGTCGACGGCGAAAAAGTTTCCGAAATCGGTCCAGGATTATTAGTGTTTCTGGGCTGCAGCAAAGGAGATCACGAAGGGATGATTCCTCGGATGGCGCAACGCATCGGCCGCTACCGGCTGTTTCCCGATGAGACGGGGCGGTCGAATCTAAGCGTTTTTGACACAAAAGGATCCATACTTTTGGTCCCACAGTTCACTCTCGCTGCCGATACAAAAAAAGGGAATCGTCCATCCTTCGACCCGGCCTTGGAGTCAAGACAAGCTCAGGGAATTGTTGACGGGGTGGCAGCTTCTCTACGCGATCTCAACATTCCAGTTGAAACAGGAGTATTTCAAGCCGAAATGTTTGTTGAACTTGTGAACCATGGTCCCGCAACTTACTTGCTTGAGGTATCCTAGAGTGGGCCTCCTGTCTTAGGCCCCTTTTTTAACCACGCCCCCAGGGGGGATAAGACCAACCCAAGCCCAATCAAAAAAATGGATCGATCCGGTCCCGACACCATCACCAAACGAGATTTAGTTCAGCGTATCGCTGAGCAAACCGGGCAGACTAAAGTATTAGTCCGCGATATCTTGCAGAAATTCTTGGATGAGGTCTCTGGAGAGCTCATTAAGGGCAACCGACTTGAATTCCGTAAGTTCGGAGTTTTCGAAGTGCGTAAGCGCCCCGGCCGCATTGCCCAGAACCCCAAGACTCTGCAAAAGGTCGTCGTTCCCGCCAAACGCGTCGTCAAATTTAAGGTCGGCAACGTGTTGAAGAAGCGGGTCGAGGCTAGTGACGGTGCTCAAGCTGAAACTCAAGCACCGGCTCCTAATCCGGCAAGCCCCGAAGTGGGCGGCTCAAACAGCTTCTAAAGCTTGCTTCAAGTCAGCTCGCAAATCCTCGCCATCCTCGATGCCGACGGATAGGCGAACCAAGCCATCGGCGATGCCGATGGCTTTTCTTTGTTCTGGGGGAACCGAGGCGTGAGTCATCGGTGCGGGTAGCTCGATCAACGATTCGACGCCGCCAAGTGACTCGGCCAATGCAAAAAGCTTGGTGCGCTTCACCAGTTCCGTCGCTTGCGGGACGCCGCCAGGCAATTCGAAGCAAACCATGCCGCCAAAATCCTTCATCTGGCGCATGGCGACTTCATGCTGGGGGTGAGACTCCAGGCCAGGGAAAATGACTTTGTCGACCTTAGGGTGCTGCTGCAGCCAATCGGCAAGCAGGCGTGCATTTTGGCAATGACGCTCCATCCGGACGTGCAAGGTGCGCAAGCCGCGCAAAGTTAAAAATGCATCGAACGGAGAGTTCACCGTCCCCGCCGAGTTCTGGTGAAACCAAATATCCTCTTTCTTTGATTCTTCACGCGCAATCAATGCGCCACCGACGACGTCGCTATGGCCTGCGATGTATTTGGTGGTCGAATGAATAATGTAATCCACGCCGTAATCAAACGGGCTTTGCAGGAACGGCGTGGCGAAGGTGTTGTCGACTACCACTTCCGCTCCAACTTTGCGGGCGGCCGCCACTGCACTTTCCAAGCAAGTGACGTTGAGCATCGGATTGGACGGCGTTTCCAAGTAAAGCAAACGCGTGTCCTTTGGCAGATTGTTGAGCTCCTCCGCTTGAGTCGTGTCGATGAAATCAAACTTCAAGCCAAAGCGCGACATCACCTTGGCGAAAAGCCGGTGGGTGCCGCCATACAAATCATTGGTGGCAACCACCCGATCCCCTGGCTTTAAGGTCAGTAGCAAAGTGTGAATCGCCGCCATGCCCGAGGTGAAAGTGAAACCGCATGCGCCGCCTTCCATCTGTGCTAAAGCATCCTGCAAAGCAAAGCGGGTGACGTTTTGGGTCCGCGAATACTCAAAACCCCGACGCGGCTCAGCCGGTGCATCCTGCACGTAAGTGCTGGTCATGTAGATCGGCGGCATTACCGCGCCGGTCAGTTCTTCTGGCTCCCATCCGGAATGTACCGCACAGGTTCCCTTGCCTATTTTCTTTTCGTCCATGATGATGCTCGTTTCAGCGTTGCCGTTTATTCAGCGTGGTTGGAGGTGTGCTGCAAGCGCGGAAGGCTACGCAGTAAATCAATTCGAGTCATGCCGACTAGGCCTACTTCATCGTCAATCAAAACGACGTCGTGGTTCTGGAGTTGTTGCCAAAGTTCATTCCAGTTTGCACCAGCCGCCAACACTGGGGGCGCCGAGGTCAAGCAATCACGAACCTGCATGTTCTGCAGATCAGCGCCTTTGGCAAGTTGCTGGCAAACGGCAGTGACATCTAAGACGCCAATCAACTTGCTGTCTGGCGCACTAGGGTTGCCGTCGTAAACCGGTAATGGAAGCACTTGGCGTTCCGCGACGTGCTTGTAGGCAACCATCAAGTTTTCGTCGGCAGCGACCGCCGCGCGGGGGTGATTGCGGGCGAGGTCGGCGATGGTTGCGGTGGAGGCATCGGCTTTCGGCAAGAAACCGCCGTCTTTGAGCCAGTCGTTGGAATAAACCTTGGACAGGTAGCGGTTGCCCGAATCCGGCAGCAGCACCAGCAAGCGTTCCCCTTTTTTCATTTTGCGGGCCTGGCGCAAAGCGGCGACCATCGCCATGCCGGAAGAACCGCCAACAAACAAACCACACTCTTCCGCCAGGCGCCGTGTCATGGCGAAGGATTCAGCGTCTTCGACGACTTCGTAATCGTCAATCAACTTGCCATGCCAAGTGCCGGGGATCATGTCGTCGCCGACGCCTTCGACGGCATAAGGTCCCGCTTGAGGGACATCGCCAGTGCGCCAGAAACCTGCGTAAACCGAGCCAGGAGGGTCGACGCCAATCACCCGCACCGATTCATCTTGCTCCTTCAAGTAGCGGGCAATGCCACTGACGGTGCCGCCGGTGCCGCAGCCACCGACAAAAGCGTGCAGGCGGCCGTCGGTTGCTTGCCAAATTTCGGGGCCGGTGCTGAGGTAATGCGATTCCGGGTTATTTTGATTCTCGAACTGGTCCGCATGCCAAGCGCCCGGGATTTCTGCCGCCAAGCGCTGAGCCGTGTTCAAGTAGTGATCCGGGTGCTCGGGCGGCACCGCTGTCGGCGTCAGCACCACTTCGGCGCCAAAAGCCTTGAGCATGTCGACCTTTTCCTGGCTCATTTTGTCAGGCATGACGATCAACGCTCGGTACCCCTTGACCGCGGCAATGGTGCACAAACCCACGCCGGTATTGCCAGAAGTGCACTCGACGATGGTGCCGCCGGGCTTCAACTTGCCTTCGGCTTCCGCGCGCTCGACCATGTAGGCGGCAATCCTGCTTTTCACGCACCCCGTCGGATTCATCGCTTCGATTTTCATCAACACTTCGCACTCGACGTCAGGCGCAAACTGCTTCGGCAGGCGCACCACCGGCGTGCAGCCAATGGTGTCGACGATGTTGGAATAAACGGCGGGAGTGCGTGGGGGAGTGGTCAGGGCTGCGTCCATGATGTTTTTGCGGCTAATCCGACATAGGTCTGCCGCGACGGAAGCCGTATTCTAGCCGGGCCGGATGCCGACTTCAGGCCGTCCAGATATGACCTCGCCTCCCGAAATCCCCGCCGACGACCCCTCGCAATCGTCCGCCTTCCCCGCCGACGCCCTGCAGGCGTTGGAACTCCATTCTGTGCTGGAATGGATAGCGGATTTCGCTTTTACCCCGGGTGGTAAGCGGCTGGTTTTGAGCAGTCACCCGTCGTTGGCGTCCAGCGAGCGAAAGTTGCGCAATGCCCGCGGCCTGGAAGCCCTCGCTGCCGTCCACGCGGAAAAAGCGCCCGGCATTGCTGGCGCTGGCGATTTGGCCCAGGTATTGGATTTCGCCGACAAGCGATTGCTCGAAGGCGATGAGCTGTTGATCGTGGCGGACTTCCTCGACATTCAGCGACACTTGCAGCAATGGCTGGCGCAAAATCCTGCTCATGAAGCGCTGCGGATGTGCATGGAAGCGGCGCCGGATTGCCAGCCGCTGCGGCATAAATTGCGTGCCGCCATCGGTCGACGCGGCGAGATCTTAGACGAAGCTCATCCGTCGCTCGGCTCCGCTAGGCGCAAGGTGGGGGAATTGCATAAACAGCGCTCCCAGCGGATGGAGGAAATCGCTGGTCGATTGCACAAGGCCGGGGTGCTGCGTCAGCGCTTGCCGGTGCGTCGGGCAGATCGACTTTTGTTGGCGGTGAAAGCGACCCACGCCGGTCGATCCCGCGGTGTTGTTCATGACCGTTCGCAAAGCGGCGACACTTTGTTCATTGAACCAAGCGAGGTTTTGGAGTTGTCTAACCGCATGGTCGAAGCGGAGAGCAATGTGCGCCGCATCGAAGAGCAGGTTTTGACCAAGTTGACGCGCGCGGTGCTGGACAATCGACTCCAGCTGACTTGGATTGAAAGCGCGATTTCGCAGTTGGATTTGGCATTTGGCGGTGCACGCTGGGCGGCGGAAGTGCAAGGATCCTTTGCCACGGATGACGTCAGCGGCATCACTTTGCGTCAAGCGCGGCATCCGTTGTTGCTGCGACAAATGGGCGCCGATGAGGTCGAAGAACTCAACCTCGGGTTGGGCCGCGATTATGACTTGTTGGTGGTGACTGGGCCGAACACGGGCGGCAAAACGGTGGTGTTGAAGACCGTCGGTTTGTTGGCCGTGCTGGCACTCTGCGGGTTGCCGATCAGCGCTGGCGATGGCTGCAACGTGCCAGCGCTGTCCGGAGTGCATGCCGACATTGGCGATCAGCAATCGATCGAATCCAGCCTTTCAACCTTCTCCGGCCACCTCACCCGAACTCTCAGCATTTTGCGCCATGCTGGCCCCCGTTCGCTGGTATTACTGGATGAACTGGGCACCGGCACCGACCCTGAAGAAGGAGCTGCCATCGGCCAATCGGTGCTCGAGGAGCTCCTGCGCCGCCAATGCTTGACCATTGCCAATACCCACCTTGGTGCGCTCAAGATTCTGTCCACTGATTTGCCGCGCGCCGAAAACGCGTCGATGGAGTTCGATCCGCAGACGCTGTCGCCGCGCTACCGCTTGCTCGTCGGCGTGCCTGGCGCTTCGCACGCGGTGGAGGTGGCCGAACGTTTGGGCCTCCCTCTGGACCTAGTCGAGCGGGCTCGTCACCTGACCTTGCGCGATGGCGGCGGTGCCGAAAAACTTCTGGCCGACGTCGGCAGGGTGCGCCGCGATGCTGAGCTTTTACGGGAAAGTGCCGAGGAAATGCAGGCCGAGGCTCGCCAGGTACGCGATCAGGTCGAGCAGGACCAACTTGACGCCGCTCGTCTTGCCGAAGTCCGTCAGGGTGAAGCCGAACAGGCTTTTATCGAGCATCGCCGCCAGATGATGGCCTTGGTGATGGAGCAGGGACTTCCCTTGGTGCAGCGCTCGCGCGGGCCTATCGTCGAAGATTGGCAAGCCTTCCTCAAACAAATCGGCGCGGAATTGGATCAATGTGAGCTGGGGCGTCGCTGGCAGGAATTCGTCGCCGGGATCAAAAAGGGCGACACGGTTTACGTTCCCAAATTCCGTGAACGCCTCAAGGTGTTGAAAATTCAACGCAAACGAGAGATGCTGAAGCTGCGCTACGGCAACCTAGATGTCGAATTGCCCGTCCGCGAAGTGTCTTGGGTCGAACCACCGCCTGGCGGCGAGTAAAGTCGTAGTGGCCTTAGGTTCCTCCAACCCCGTCTTTTGCTGGCCTCGCTGGCAAAACCAACCTACTCCCCCTCGTGTACCAAGTTCTTGCTCTGGACAACGATCCTGCCATGCGGGAATTACTGGCGCTGGCGATCCAGCACCAGGGCATGAATCCGCGTTTGGCATCGTCGGTGGAGGAGGCTGAGGCTGAATTGCTGGCTGGGGACATCGACATCATGTTGCTCGATTTGAACCTAGGAGGCGGCCATACTGGTGTCTCGTTGGCCTTGGAGTGGCAACAACGTGGCTGCTTGGTTCCCTTTACTGTTGTGACCGGCACGCCCAACCATCCTGCGTTGCTCGACCTGGATGGAATGCCTGAATACCACGGCCTGCTGGCCAAGCCGTTTCCCATTCCTGATCTGCTGAGCTGCCTGCAAAACATGGCGCCGTCATGAGCCACACTCCGTCTCCGCTTCGTCACGGTCTGCGCTGGACCACCGCCGGTGAATCGCATGGCCCGGCATTAGTCGCCCTGCTCGAGGGCTTGCCCGCTGGCTTTGCCGTAGATTTCGATGCCGTCCGCGTCGGTATGAAGCGCCGCTGGCAAGGCTACGGCCGTGGTCCGCGCGCCAAATTCGAGCAAGACCAGCTAGACGTTTTGTCCGGTTTTAAGAAGGGCGTGGCATTGGGTACGCCAGTTAGTTTGTCGGTGGGCAACAGCGACACGCGGATTAATGAGTTGCCAAATTTGAAAGCTCCGCGGCCTGGGCATGCCGATTTGGCTGGCGTGATGCGCAGCCAGAATCGAGATATTCGCGCCGTTTTGGAACGCGCCAGCGCTCGCGAAACCGCCGCCCGCACCGCAATGGGGGAGATCGCCCGCCAGCTGCTGGCGGTGTTCGGTATCGAGGTGCGGTCCGATGTTTTGGAAATTGGCGGCACTGCCAAGGCCGATGGCCCCGATGGCGAGCCTCTCTGGAATCAAACTATTCAGCAGGCCATCGATGAGGGCGACGCCCTAGGCGGCGTGTTCGAGGTGCAAGCCGACGGCTGCCCACCTGGGCTAGGTGGCTTGGAGCAGCCGGTCGATCGGCTGGATGCACGCCTGATGGCGGCGTTGGCGTCGATCCCGGCGATTAAGGGCGTCGAAATTGGCTTGGGCTTTGGCGGGGCGGGTGTTCCGGGTAGTGAATATCACGACGACATTCGCATTGCGCCAGACGGCGAGGCGGGGGAGTTGGCGGTGCCAGAGGTTTGGGCGGGCATTGCGCGAGGCACCAATCGAGCCGGTGGCGTCGAAGGCGGCCTTTCTACCGGCCAATCCATCCTGCTCCGCGCGGTGATGAAGCCGATCCCAACCTTGCGACGCGGATTGGGTTCGGTCGATCTGGCTACGATGACGGATTCTCGAGCCACCTACGAGCGCAGCGACGTCTGCAGCGTGATTCCAGCTTCGATCGTCGGAGAAGCCGTGGTTTGCTTGGAACTGGCGTCCGCCTTGCGGGCGCGCTTGGGGGGCTTCACTTTGGCCGAGATGAGACGCTCCTGGCAGCAGCTGGGTGCAGGGCAAAATCCGGCCGAATGGCCAGCGGACATAGAAGGTTGCGCGGATATCTAAGGGAAGTTTCTGAATTCTGCGTTGAATTCCCATAATTACCCAAAGCTGTTGTTGACGTGGGAATTGGGATCTTTAAACTATCTGGCCCTTTTCCAGCCCTTAGACGGCTAGCGTAGCTCAGTTGGTAGAGCTCTGGTTTTGTAAACCAGTGGTCAAGGGTTCAAGTCCCTTCGCTAGCTCCAAGGGATGCTGGAATTGTTCTTTACGCACATTACGCATGGAAGCTCCAAGCTTCCCGGGGAGATACCGAAGTGGCCAAACGGAACGGACTGTAAATCCGTTGACTCTGTCTTCAGAGGTTCGAATCCTCTTCTCCCCACCAGCTCAGAGCGGGTGTAGCTCAATGGTAGAGCTCCAGCCTTCCAAGCTGGCCACGTGGGTTCGATTCCCATCACCCGCTCCACCAGTTTGAGCTGCTCGATTTTGAGCCACCCGGCTCATGCTTTTGTGCGAAATACGTTTCTGGCATGCCAATCGGCAAGCCTGCTGCTGTAGCTCAGGGGTAGAGCACTTCCTTGGTAAGGAAGAGGTCTCGAGTTCAAATCTCGACAGCAGCTCCAGAAATCCAGGACTTCGTTAGAATGTCTCGTTCTACGGGGTCCGACCTCCCTTAATTGGGAGTCAACCCGCCCCTTGCCATGTTGGCTCGGGGATCCCAACTAAACCGCACTGCGACCTGCAGCCTGATTCATTAGCGCCCCTAAATAGGGAGTAGACCAATGGCTAAGGAAGTCTTTGAACGCACGAAACCCCACGTAAACGTGGGTACCATTGGTCACGTCGACCACGGCAAGACCACTCTCACTGCGGCCATCACCGGCTATCTGGCAAAGGTGACCGGCTCCGCAGTTAAGGCCTTCGATGAGATCGATAAGGCACCCGAGGAAAAGGCTCGGGGCATCACGATCTCGACGGCTCACGTTGAGTACGAGACGGAAAACCGTCACTACGCTCACGTGGACTGCCCGGGTCACGCTGACTACGTCAAGAATATGATCACCGGTGCCGCCCAAATGGACGGCGCGATTCTGGTGGTTGCCGCTACTGACGGCCCGATGCCGCAGACCAAGGAGCACATCCTCCTTGCGAAGCAGGTAAACGTGCCGGCGATGGTGGTCTTCATGAACAAGTGTGACCAGGTCGACGATGAAGAGCTTCTTGAGCTCGTCGAAATGGAAATCCGCGAGCTGCTCTCTGAGTACGATTTCCCAGGTGACGACATTCCAGTGATTCTGGGTTCCGCTCTGAAGGCAATGGAAGCCGTGATCGATGGCGCCGAAATCGACGATGACCGTTTTGCTCCGATGAAGGAGCTGATGGACAACGTTGACTCCTACATCCCTGCGCCGAAGCGCGAAGTCGACAAGGACATCCTGATGCCGGTTGAGGACGTCTTCTCGATTGAAGGTCGCGGT
>CAZMDZ010000109.1:0-10522 GCA_964565175.1 uncultured Planctomycetales bacterium | reverse complement strand
GAAGTAGGTACGCAGCGCTCGGTTCGTGACGTCGATGCCGTCGCGAACCAGCTTGTTCAGCATCTTGTCACCCTTGCGCGCCCGACCGAGCTCTTCAAGGCGAGCGTTGTCAGCCATCAGCCGCGGGTGAGTCTTGGGCATTGCCCTTAGCAGCGAAGCCACCGATTCGCCGTCGTAATCCAGTTGGCCTCCGGATGCGCCGGTGGATGTGGAGCCACCTGTGGAATGAGAACCGGAAGCGTTGGTGGCGCCATCGTTGTTGCCAGCTTCATGAATTGCCTGATCATCGCCGTCGCCCGCGTCATCAACCCCATCACTGCCCAAACCGGTGCCGTCGGAGCTGTCGCTATCGCTTTGACTGGCGGATCCACTGTCGCCGTTGTCTGGCTGCTCAACCTGGCCGCCCTGGTTGCCGCCGGGCTTGCGGTGCTGACGACCGCGCTTGGTCTTGCCAATCGGGTTGCCGCAGCTGGCGAGGATGAGCAGCGAAAGCAGCAGGGCTACGAACTGCAAATTGAAGCGGTTTTGTATCCACATGAGTCCGGTAATCGTAGCAGTTTGGGGCTGATTTAGCCGATAACACCCCAGCCTGCCGCAAATCCCACCGTTCTACCCAAGGGCGAAGTAGAATACGCGGCTTGCTGGGCCTTCCCACGCCTAGTTAAACCCGAGAAGTTAGAAAATGCGCGTTTTGATCACTGGAGGAGCCGGATTCATTGGCTCGCACTTGGCTGGAGACCTGCTGGATCTGGGCCACAGCGTCGATGTTATTGATGACCTGTCGACCGGCTCGATGGACAACGTCCAGCACTTGGTTGACAACCCGAATTTCAGCATTGACGTCGACACCATCGAAAACGTCGAAAAGCTGGAAGCCATGGTTGCCAAAGTAGATCTGGTCTATCACCTGGCGGCTGCCGTTGGCGTGCAGCTGGTGGTTGAGCGCCCGCTCTACACTATCGAGGCCAACATCATGGGTACCAAGTACGTGCTCGAAGCCTGCGCCAAGGACAACACCAAGGTGGTTGTTGCATCGACCTCCGAGGTCTTCGGCAAAAGCTTGGATGTGCCTTTCCGCGAAGACGGCGACGTCCTACTCGGCCCCACCACTTGCAGCCGTTGGAGCTACGCCGCCTCGAAGATGGTCGACGAGTTCCTCGCCCTGGCTTTTTACCAAGAGCGCAAGCTGCCGGCCGTCGTCGTGCGCTTGTTCAACACTGTGGGTCCTAAGCAGACCGGTCGCTACGGCATGGTGATCCCGAACTTTGTTCGTCAGGCAATGGAAGGTGAAAACCTGACCGTCTTCGGCGACGGCACCCAGTCGCGCTGCTTCGGCCACGTCGCCGACGCTTGCCGCGCGCTGATTGGCTTGGCTGAAAATGAAGAAGCTGTCGGTCAGGTGTTCAACGTCGGCACTACCGAAGAGGTCAGCATTTTGAACTTGGCCAAGCGCGTGATTGAACTGACGGGCTCCAAGTCTGAAATCACTTACGTGCCTTACTCCGAGGCTTACCAGCCAGGCTTTGAAGACATCGCCCGCCGCATGCCGGATAACTCCAAGGTCAAAAATCTGCTGGGTTGGGCGCCGCAAAACTCGCTGGAAGATATTCTCACCAGCGTCATTGCCCACGAACGCAGCAAAGTCGCGAACTAATCCTTTCGCACTCACGCAAAAGCGGCGGTCAGTTTTTACTGACCGCCGCTTGCTTTCAATATTGTCGCGCTGGGCATCACTCCATAAGAATGTAAACCAATTTTTGGCCCGAAGGGTCAAGTTTTTCCCAAGTCACTGCTACATAATCAGGGTTTGGGGAACCTTGAAAGTACCCATAAGCGATTCCTGGCCTTCTAATTCCAGAGAAACTACTGTTTTGATCCGTATCAGAGACAGTTACCGTTCCCGGCGCTGTCAATGGCTTCCATGAGAATAAGTCCGTCGGGGAAATGCTTTGATGCGGCGTCCCTGTCAAATAGCAGCGCCGAACTATCTTCCCAATTGTTCTGCCATGTAGCGGGATTGGCCGATCAAACTAATATGAGGGATTGAAGTCCAAATCGTCCCAAATGGGCATTGCAACTCCAGGGTAGGTTGGTGGAGAGATTAAGCTTCCACCCTAGTATTCCCAGTGTTCGTATACAGCGTTGCTGGAATCGTCTTGGCTTGGGTCCATAGAACTATGTACTGGTAACGAAATGATGTCGCTTTTCAGCATTCAATCGGGACCCCTCCTCGGATGAGTTCCGCCAGTTCAAATTGGACCAGCGTTTGCATGATGGCCATGCGTTCCGCTTGGCGGTCAGGCTTTGGACTGGCCGCCGATTTTCTTTTCCTTGAGCAGATACCAGCGACTAGAAAACCAATTGGTACCAAGTTTCTGGACCTGTCCCCCGGCGTTGGATGAAGCCACCTTCCAAGAGGGTGGTCAATGAGTTCTGAACCGTTCTTCGAGCGAGGTTGGTTTCCTCCATAATCCGACCAGCCTTGAGCTTGGCCTCCGGCATTGAGCGGAAGCAGGCCAAGACTCGGTTAGCACTTTCGGACAACCTAAGGAGCGATTGATATTTTGCGCGCAGCACCTCAACGTCGTCGATAGCAGCATCCATCATCTTGACAAAAAACCACGCCAAAGGCTCCATTTTGTACTTTGTTGGATCGGCTAGATAGCGCCCTCCGGAAGCTTGATGAAGCACGGTGTAATACATCGAGCGATGCCTTTCGATTTGGCGGTCAAGCGAGGTAATTCTGCAGACCTGGTTGAGGGCGGGATCCCCTGCCTGAAGCATTGCCAGAACAAAAAGCCCTCGGCCTATGCGGCCATTGCCATCCTGGAAAGGGTGGATGGCCAAGAAACGAAAAACGAACTCCGTTGCCGTCAAGAGCGGCCATGCCTGCTTCACCAGCGCGCCGTTGTACCACTCGACGAGGTCCCGCATGGCCGCATCGGTTTGCGGGCCGGGCGGAGTTGGGTCCAAAACGACACGACGCTCGCTCGATTGAGAGTTGCTGGAAACAACTTGATTGGTTGTCGCCTTATAGCGGCCTGCGTAATGACTAGCAGCTGGGTAAAAGCGAAGCAGCGCGTCGTGCAAGCCACGGATCGCGGTTTCGGTGAGTGGAAACAACTCGCCGGATTGCAACAAGATGAGATTCATCATTTCTCTGCACCCAACCACTTCCTCAACACTGCGTTCACGATCCTTAGAGAGCTTGTCCAAGATCATTGGGCGCTGCGTTTCGTAAGCAGTAGTTGATCCGTCTACAGTCAGGCTAGTATCAACCCACTCAACTTCGGGGTCGGTGAGCACTGCGTTTTCAATCCTGGTCGACGCGCCAATGGTGCTGATCAAAGCCCAGCGGCTTAACCACAGTTGCTCATCGCTGGAATACCCCTCACCTTGCATCGCTAAACGCTCGATACGGGACTGAAGCTCCTTCAGCGCCTTTTGGAGCTTTTGACTAGGGTGAAAACATAGTGAATCAGGAATGTCGGCCACTGCGCAATCATACACCCTAATGCGCCATATTGCCGAACACACCTTGGCACACTAAGGTGCAGCGACGATAAGCCGTTTATTTATCCGGCTTTATGACTCTTTAAATGAGTCACATGGGCTCTGCCGACGACTCCCTCTACAAGAGCGTGACGTTCGGGAAGTGCTCGCCGAACTTGCGCGTCAAACCGCGGGTATCGAGCACGTGCTTGGACTTGGCGACGATGTCGCGCATGTTGTAGCAGCTGTGGTCGGTGGCCAACACGACGATGTCGGCGGTGGCCAGTGACTCTTCCAAATCTTCTGACTGCATGGTGCCGCCGTTGACGCGGATTTCGTCGACAAATGGATCGTGGAAGTTGACGTTGCAACCCATTTCCTGCATTTGCTCGATCATGAAAATTGGCGGGGACTCGCGGCAGTCTGGGATGTCTTTCTTGTACGAAACACCCAGAATCACAATCTTGCCGGTCTTCATCGACGAACCATTTTGCTCGAGCAATCGCTCGATTTTGCCCACCACCCAATTCGGCATTTCGCGGTTGGTGCGCGCGGCCAGCCAAACCACCTTGGAATCGAAACCAAGACGCTCGGCCTTCCAAGCCAAGTAAACCGGGTCGACCGGAATGCAGTGACCGCCGACGCCCGGACCGGGGTAAAACGGCATGATGCCAAACGGCTTGGTGAAGGCGGCGTCGAGCACCTCCCAAACATCCAAGTCCATGTGGTCGCACAGCTGGGCCATTTCATTGACCAGGCCAATGTTCACCGCACGGAATGCGTTTTCGAACATCTTGACCATTTCAGCGGTGCGGCTGCAGCTGACGGGCACAACCTCGCCAACCACTTGGCTGTAGAACATCACCGCAACATCCAACGAAGCTTCATCAGAAGCGCCGACGACCTTCGGCGTGTTGTGCACGGTGAATTCCTTGTTGCCCGGATCAACGCGTTCGGGACTAAACGCCAACAGAAAATCCTTGGCGCAAGACAAACCGCTATCCCCTTCCAAGATCGGCTTGGCGATCTCGATGGTGGTACCGGGGAAGCTGGTTGATTCCAGAATCACCGCCTGACCCGACTTCAAAACTCCAGCAATGCCCCGCGACGACGCTTCGACGTGGCGCAGATCTGGATTGCCGTCGGCACCGAGGTTGGTGGGTACGCAAACGACGATGATGTCGGTTCCGGCAAGGGCGTCGAAGGAGGTGTAAGCCTTCAGCTTGTCGGTGTTGACGACAGTGCGCAGTTCGGAATCTGGGATGTCGGTGATGTAACTGTCACCCGCATTGCACTGAGCAGCGCGCGCCTCGTCGACCTCAATCCCCACGACCGAGTAGCCTGCTTTGCCTAGCTCGACGGCCAGCGGCAAACCAACGTAGCCCAAGCCAACGACGCCAATGACGGCAGTCTTCTTTTCAACCCGTGAGAGCAGATCCTCGACCGAAAAAGTTAGGTCGGGGTTGGCCGCCAGCTTGTGGGTGGTGGACAGGGGATGGGCGTGGTCAGATGCAGGACTCTGGGGAGTGGGAACCATAGGTGTTTCCTTCGTTTAAGCAGGGTTTAGCGCCTATTTTGAACAATTTATTCAGGTCGGGCGCAGTCTCCCTCGGGGAGGAATATACCACGCTTGTCAACATCAGCCGTGAATTCCGGATGGAGATCCAGCAGCAGATGGAGATTCTATTTCGGTCAATTTGGACCGTTTTCTACACCCTGATTTTGACCCTCATCGGAGCTTGAATCCAGCTCGGTATCCTCGCCCAAAACGCGCATCGACGGCGTGTCCATGTCGTCGAATTGGCCCTGGCGGGTGGCCCAAACGAAGGCGGCGACAAAACCGGCGGCGATCAGCAGCGCGATGGGCAGGATGAGGTAGACCAAGTTCATGGTGCTCGACAATCGCCGTGGTCAGGCGGTTTCCACCGGGCGGAAAGTGCGCGCGCGGTAGCTGGTAGATATTACCGTCAGCGAACTGACCGGCATCAGGATTGCCGCCAGTGCGGGAGAAAGCAGACCGCTCATCGCCAACGCCACGCCAAGGGTGTTGTAGCCCAACGACAGCAGCAGGTTGCCCTTGATGACTTTGACAGTTCGCGCCGAGCCGTGGATCAGTTGAGTGAGCGGCTGCAGGCCGGGCTTGGCCAGGAAAACGTCGGCGGCGGCGAGTGAGGCTTCGGCTCCACCATGCACGGCGACTCCAACTCCGGCGGCGGCAAGGGCAGCGGCATCGTTGACGCCATCCCCCACCATGACGGTTGGCCGCTCTTCGCTGCTGTGGCGGGTCACCCACTCCAATTTTTCCTCCGGGGCGACGGCACCGTGGCAGTTGGCTGGATCCAGTTCGAGTTCGGCGCCAATGGCTTGCACCACGCGTGGGTGGTCACCGGACAGGATGCCGATTTCCCAACCCGCTTGCCTGAGTGCTTGCAAGCTTTGCTTAGCGTCGTCGCGTAGCGCGTCGCCGAGTCCGGCAACGGCGGTGACCGTTCCGTTTTGCGCGTAAAGAATGGGCGTCAACGCACGGTCCAAAAACTCCTCCACCTTCGCCTGCAACGCCGACGGAATTCTTTGTTGCTGTTCTTCCATGAAACGCATCGATCCAAGCAGGGTGGCAGCGCCGTGGATGTTGCCGCGCATGCCGGATCCTTGGACTTCTTCTAGACCTTCCACTTGGATTTGCTCGACGCCCAAGCCGCTTGCAAGGTCGGCAGAGTTGGCTGCGGTTGCGGCGTCGGTGGCGTCGGTGGCGGCGGTATGGAAAGCGGCAAACAAGGCTTTGGCGTAAGGATGCGACGACTGACTTTCGAGCGCGGCGATGTTCGGTTGAGCAGTTTCATCGCCGGCGAAATCCACCACGCTGATTTCCCCACGGGTCAAAGTGCCGGTTTTATCCAGCAGCAGCAAGCCTGCATGCGACAAGCGTTCGATGACATCGCCACCTTTGACCAAAATTCCGTTTTGCGCGGCGCGGCCGACGGCGGCAGCGACCGAAAGCGGTGTAGCAAGTCCAAGCGCACATGGGCAAGCCACGATTAACAGCGCAATGGTGTGTTCCAATGCCAACGAAGAAGCTGTCTGGAACCAATAAACGTAATTGATCACGGCTAGCGCCAGCACCGTCATCACAAACCAACCCGACCACTTATCGGCCAAGTGCACAATCGGCGCGGCGCGGCTGGAGTGACGCTCGACCAGTTGCATCAATCGGCCAAGTCGCGTTTCGGCGCCGGTTTGTTCGACCGCCATGATGACGCGTTCACTACGGCTGATTGTTCCAGCGTGGACGCGGTCGCCAATGGCCAAATGCACCGGCTTGGACTCTCCGGTCAGCAAAGACAAATCAAAACTACCGCTTCCGGTGGCCAAAACGCCGTCGGCGGGCACCGATTCGCCGGAACGAATTTCAACTTGGTCGCCCGCTTGCAACGAGGTCACCGGCACCTCGCGAACTTGATCGCCATCGATCAGGCGCGCGTTGCCCGGAGTCAGCGAATAAAGCATGGCCAAGGCGTCGTAAGCGCGGCGTTGCTGGCGTTGTTGCAAGAAGCGGCCAGCGAGTAAAAGGAAAACTAGAGTTGTGACTGATTCGAAATAGACCTCGCCCTGACCAATGTAAGTATTCCAAGCGCCGCCCAACAAACCGGCCAATAAGCCAATGGCGATGGGCAAGTCCATATGCGCCGTTCGCGTGCGAATCGCCGCCGACGCCCCGCGCAAGAAAACTCGCCCTGGCCAGGCAACCGAAAGCAGCGCCAAGGCGAAGGAAATCCAACGGAAGAAATCGCGGAAAGCAACATCCATGCCGTGGAACCAACCGC
Organism: uncultured Planctomycetales bacterium; assembly: GCA_964565175.1. GTDB lineage: Bacteria > Planctomycetota > UBA1135 > UBA1135 > UBA1135 > JACNIZ01. Next base: position 3,209 of record CAZMDZ010000109.1, on the reverse strand, counting down.
CGTAAAGCGCAAAGGCCAACAGCATGCAGTTCATCGCCAACGCCCCGGCCACGCCGATGCGAATCAACTGACCGCGAACTTCCATCCGCCGTTGCTTCTCTTCTTCGCCACCTCGGAACGGGTGCGGCGGATAGCCCAGGCGATCTAATCCTTTTGCAATCGCCGACAACTGCGCTTGCTCGGGCTGCCAACGAATCTCGGCAGTGCGACGGCCAAAATCCAAGCGCGCTTCAAGCACTCCTGGGTGAATGCTAGGGAACTTTTCAATCAACCAAACGCAGGCGGCGCAGTGCACGCCTTCCAGTAAAAAAACAGTGCGCAGGGTGCCGTCGTCGAGCGGTTCGACGTGCAGATCGGCGAAGCTGGGGTCGTCGAATTCGCCGTAGCCGCGGCCAGTCACCCGCGCTCTTTCGCCGTCGACGCCTTGGCTGGCGCGCAGCTTGTAATAGTTGCCCAAGCCGGAGCCGTGAATGGCTTGCCAAACCGCGCGGCAGCCTGCGCAGCAGAACTGCAGCTCCGCTTCGGCCTCGATCAGACCAGCCGGAACGGGGAGGCTGCAGTGGTCGCAGCTGACCTCATTCTTCGACGGGTGGTTTGCGCTCATCGGTAGGAGTGGGATCGTCGACGCCGGGCGGTAAGTCGTCGTCGCAACACGGGGCGACTTCGTCATTCAGGCCTTGGACTTGCTCGGGAGTGGCGGCTACAGGCAGTTTGCCAGCGAAGGTGGGCGGAGTAAAGCGACCGGTCAATGCGGTGAGCCCGACAGCGACTAATACCAAGGGTGCCACCTTGGGCAAGTGCTTGGCCAACGGCGCTGCGAGTTGCTGCGCGCCCCAACCAACGCCAAGCAAAACCGGAACGGTGCCCAACCAAAAGGCGAGCATCACCATGCCGCCGGAGACTGGATGCGAGGTCGTTGCGGCGGTCAAAACGAAAGCGTACAGCCAACCGCAAGGAAGGGCGGCGGTTAACGAGCCGACCAAACCAGCGCGGTAAATCGGCCCGCGTCCGGCAGCGAAGCGGTGGCCGCGAGCAAGGCCGTTGCTCATCAACCTGGGCATGCGCGTCGCAGGTAAACGCACGCCAAAGTTGCGCGCCATTGCCAGCAAACCAAAAGCAACCATGGTGAGACCGGCGAGCACGACGGCGGTTCGGCCCAACCCCAATGCGCTGCCGCTGAAGTCCACCGCCGCCCCCACCGCTCCGGCGATCACGCCAAGCAGTGTGTAGGTGGCGGCGCGACTGAGGTGATAAGTTGCATGCACACCGCCTCGATTTTCGGCGCCAGCCACAAAGGCAACCAAGCCGCCGCACATGCCGACGCAATGCAAGCTGCCAACCAAACTGGCCATGAAAACCGCAGCCAGCAGTGTCAGCATCAATTCAACTCCATCCGCGATTCGCTGACGTAAAGGTCGTCGCCGCGTTGAATGCGATAGCGCACCACCCAAGTGCCTGGGCGATCAAAGTGGACGTCGGCGGTGTAGGTTCCGGCAAGTCCTGGTTGATCGACCGCTTCGCCTTTGAGGCGCTGACTTGCGCGCGCGTTGTGAAAGACCACGTATTCGAGCTTGCCGCCGACAACTGGCGAATCGTTGGCGTCGGTGACTTTGACTTGGAGTTGGCCTTCGACAACTGCTGGGCGAACCTTCCAAGCGAGCTCTTGATTGACGCGTTTTTGCGCCATCGTTTGATCCCACTGCAAACCCTTTTGGTAGTAATCTTCTTCAACTGCAAACGACGGATCGTTGGTAGCGAAGTAAACCATGATCCCGCCAATGGTCAGCGACATCGTCAACAAACCGACGGGAACCCACATCCAAAACTTGCCGGATTTGGCCACGAGGATTATTTGGTGTTTGCGGTGTAAGGCCCAAGAACGGTGCGCTCAAATTCTTTGACGAAGTCGGCGTCGTTCTTGAAACGGAAGTTGACTCTTGCTTGCGAGCCAGTGAAGGAGTCGAGCGGCGATTCCAAAATCAGTGTACATTCCTGCGATTGACCGCCTTGGAGGGTCAGCGGGAATTGCGGTGCGGTCAGCCTGTGCTCGCCGTCGATCTCGACTTGGTAGGTGAACACTTCTTCGCTTTGATTCTCAATGCGAAAGGCTACCAAGTTTCGAATCCAGCCGTTTTCAAGCTGCACGGCTGGCGTTGATTGGATGCGCATCGGTGAAACCAAGGTCGATTCGATGGAGGTCAGGCGCCACATGAACGCCGCCACCGCCAGCACCAGCACCACCGGATAAAGCACGGTGCGTGGACGCAGGAAACGAATTGGATCGCCGTCTAAACCATGCTGCGAGGTGTACCGAATTAAACCCTTCTCGCGACCGACCTTCTCCATGATGTTGTCGCAGGCGTCCACGCATTCGGTGCAATGAATACATTCCATTTGCAGACCATCGCGAATGTCGATGCCGGTTGGACATACCGCACGGCACCAATTGCAATCGATGCAATCGCCCTTAACTGGAGCGTCGGCTTTTTTAGATTTTTTGCCACGTGGTTCGCCGCGCTTGGCGTCGTAGCCAACGATCAGAGAGTTGCGGTCGAGTAGCACCGACTGCAGCCGCCCGTATGGGCAAGCCAGGATGCACATTTGTTCGCGAAACCAAACAAAGTTGTACATCATCAGTGCCGTCGTTCCCATGACGATGCCGAAACCCGCAGGGTGCTCGAAGGGATTGCCCATCGTCCAGCTGAACAATTCCGTCGGCGGCACGAAGTAGGCGAGGAAGGTGTGCGACAGGTGCAGGCTGATGACGAAGAACACTAGGTACTTCAACGCCATGCGTGCAGGCGAGACCTTTTTCCCCTTGCCTTCGATCAACCGCTCAAGCGGCCGATAGAGGTATTCCAGATAGACGGTTTGCGGACATCCCCAACCGCACCAGACGCGGCCGAACAATGACGTCAGCAGAAAGATGCCGACGAAAATCGCTAGCAGCAGAAACGCCAGCAGCAGCGTTTCGGTCGGACGGAAGGTGAAGGTGAAAAATGTGAACTGTCGATGCATCACATCGAGCAGCAAAATCGGTTTGCCACCGATGCTCAACCAAGGCAGGATGTTGAACAAGGCGATCAGCCCATAGCCGACGATTGCGCGCCGCTTCCACCACTTTCCACGCGCAACCTTTGGACGAATCCAACGACGGGTGCCGTCGGAATTCAGCGTGGACAGGACGCGTTCTTCCGGGTCTAGTTGAG